>JAJXYG010000341.1 GCA_021780705.1 Bacteroidota bacterium | reverse complement strand
AATCCTGCTCCAGGGGGTTTTACCCTTCTGCCGGGCCAGGTATTGCCTCAAAACCCCATGATCCTCAGCGGATAACTCAGGGTCCGTTTCCAATATATCCATGGCTTCTGCCCTGGCCACCTCAAAAATCCGGGTGTCCTTGACAATATCTGCCACTTTAAGGTCCAGCATTCCGCTCTGACGGGTGCCCTCAATATCACCGGGGCCTCGCATCTCCAAATCTTTTTCCGCAATTTTGAAGCCATCATTGGTGGAGCAAAAAATCCGTATCCTTTTTTTGGCATCTCGGGACAGTCCTACCCGGGTAAGCAGAATACAATAACTCTGGTCGCTCCCCCTACCCACCCTGCCCCTGAGCTGGTGCAACTGGGGAAGCCCGAATTTTTCTGCACTTTCAATGACCATTACCGAAGCATTGGCCACATTCACGCCCACCTCAATAACTGTAGTGGATACCAGGATCTGGCTTTCTCCCTTGATGAACCGGTCCATATTGGCCTGTTTCATAGCAGGTTTTTGCCTGCCATGCACCATGCTGATCTGATACTGAGGCTCGGGGAAAAAAGCCTTCACCTCCTCATACCCCTTCATTAGGTTCTCATAATCCACTTTGGCAGATTCCTCAATGAGGGGGTAAATTACGTATACCTGCCGGCCCTTGAAGATCTCACCCCGCATAAAATCCATCACACTGGGTCGGGAATATTCCGTCCTGTGTACCGTACGAACCGGTTTACGCCCGGGGGGCAACTCATCCATAATACTATAATCCAGTTCTCCAAAGCACGTTAGTGCGAGGGTTCTGGGAATCGGGGTAGCAGTCATTACCAGAATATGGGGACTGACCTGATTTTTTTTCCACAATTTGGCCCGCTGGGCTACCCCAAAGCGATGCTGTTCGTCTATGATCGCAAAACCTAAGTTTTTGAACTGCACTGTATCTTCAATGACCGCATGGGTACCAATAAGAATTTGGGTCTCACCGGCAGCCACTGATTCCAGGATTTCCTTCTTTTCACGGGCTGGGGAGGAACCGGTAAGTATCCGGACTTGTACCGGAAGGTCTTTCAGCAGTGAAGCCAGGCTCTCTGCATGCTGCCTTGCCAGAATTTCAGTAGGCGCCATCAGGCAACTTTGAAATCCATTATCTGCGGCTATCAACATGCTCATAAGGGCCACCATCGTTTTTCCGCTTCCCACATCCCCCTGCAACAATCGGTTCATTTGTCGTCCGCTGCCCAGATCTTTGCGGATTTCCCGGATGACCCTTTTTTGGGCACCAGTCAGCTCAAAGGGCAGGCTGTGATAAAAAAAGGAATTGAACAGGGGCCCTACCTTTTCAAAGACCCATCCCCTTGAGGAGGCATGGCGTTTGTGCCTGAGCATTCCCAGGCGGATTTGTGAGATGAATAATTCCTCAAATTTGAGCCTGCGGAGTGCTTCCTCATACCGGGCAACACTTTCCGGAAAATGTACCTGGCGGAAGGCCTGATACCTATCTAAAAGATGATATTTGCCGAGTAATTGGTTGGGTAAATTTTCCGGGATATCCCCGGGGGATATCAACTGAAAAAGCCCTTCGGTCAACCTGGCAATCTGTCTTCCCGACAAGTTGCGCGACCTGAGTTTTTCAGTGGTGGAATACACCGGCTCCAATCCCAGGCTTTTGGGGGAAAGGGATTCAAAAATCTGTTCTATTTCGGGATGAGAAATCTGGGGTATATTCTTGAAGAAGCTCACCTTTCCGAATATCCGGTAGCTCGAGCCCACCTCCAGCATCTTCTGAATCCAGGAGATTCCCTGAAACCAAACCAGTTCCATAGGGGCAGAACCGTCGGTAACCTGCACTGCCAGCCTGCGTCCTGCTTTTTGCCCCAGTATTTCCATGGAAAGGATCTTTGCACAGGTCTGGACATAATCCATTTCGGGCCCAATAGACCGGATGGGGGTGATCTGGGTCTTGTCTATATGACGAAGCGGAAAATAAGTCAGCAGATCCTGGAAGGTGAATATCCCGGCTTCCTTCCTGAGGAGGTCTCCTCGATGGGGTCCTACCCCTTTTAGGTATTCAATGGGACTATTTAATATGTGGGTATTAAGTGTTATGGGAAATCTTTTTACAAAGATAAGCGGCTACTTTCACCCCCCGAACCACTCCCCCGTTCTCATCTCATCCTACCCGGGCCCAAATTAAAAAATGTGGAAAAGTAAGGCGGAAACAGGGCAATAAACCCCTTTCAAAATAGTTACCTTTTAAAAGGTTCTTATTTCAAGTGTTAAAAAAATCTTAAAATATTAACTTTTGTGGAAAATCACCGGCGTTGGAATTAGGCCAAACCCCTTTCGGAACCTAATTTTAACCACTTTGAGAATCAAAAAATCCAATTTTAGTGCTACGCATTTGAAAATAGCTTCATTCAAAATGCCCGATTTGCAAAAAGAACGACAACCCATAACCTAAGAAAAATCCTAACCAATACAATATTCCCCAATGAAAAAACCTAAAAAGAAGCTTTCTTACCTATTTACATCCGTGTTGATTTTGAGCCTTCAGCTGCCTTTTGTCTTTGCCAGACCAGCCGGGCCTTTAAGCCTTTCGGTACCTTCAACGATAGATCATCCCATGGTGTCTACCACCAATAATGGGGAGGTACCTGGAGAAAGGAAGATAAGCGTTTACGACAGTCTGCACCTCGGAGATCTGGACCTGAGCAGACAGGCATTCGATTTTGCCATGATCGGTTACAAAACCCTTCGCTCAATGGGCAAACTCACCAATGACTCCATTATCTCCATTATTGATTTCAGCCTTTCCTCCGCGACCAAGCGGCTTTTTGTCCTTGACATCAAGAATTACAAGGTTCTTTTCAATACCTATGTTGCCCATGGGAAGAATTCAGGACTTGAATTCGCCCGGGAATTCTCCAATAATCCCAGAAGCAACAAGAGCTCACTGGGCTTTTATGTGACAGGAGAAACCTATGACGGGGAGCATGGATATTCCCTTCGCCTGGACGGAGAAGAAAAAGGAATCAATAACAATGCCTATAAAAGGGCCATTGTAATGCATTGTGCATCCTATGCCAGTGAGAATTATATCCGGGAAAGAGGGTATTTGGGCAGAAGCCTCGGTTGTCCTGCCATCCCGAAGAGTGTCTATAAGCCCCTGATTGAAACGATCAAGGACGGCAGTTGCCTCTTCTTTTACAGTCCCAACAAAAATTACTTATCCCATTCAGTTTTCCTGAGAAGTGCCATTGACTCTTATGCCAAATCCTGAACTCCAGGAATCCTCAAAGGAAGGACCCGTATCAAGATATTGACTCCAAAAAACCGGCCTCAAAACCGGTTTTTTGTTTGGATTAATTCAGGGGTGGTATCTTTATCTCAAATACCATCCACTATGCTAAGAGTAGGCGTCTTCGGAGTCGGCCATTTGGGCAAATTCCACCTAAACAACTGGAAACAAATCCCCTCTGCTGAAATCATTGGTTTTTATGATCCTTCCGAAGAAAATGCCAGGGAAGTGGTGGCCTCCTATGGGCTCAAGCGTTACGGTGACCCCCAATCCCTGATTGAAGACTGTGATGTGGCTGATATTGTGGCACCTACTACCTTCCACTATGAATTATGCAAGATGGCCATTCTCAAAAGCAAGCATGTATTTGTGGAAAAACCCCTGGCCAATACAATCCAGGAAGCCCGTGAGATTGTGAATCTGGCCAAGGAGGCCCATATCAAAATGCAGGTCGGTCATGTGGAACGATTCAATCCGGCCTTCCTGGCACTGAAAGACTACCCTCTGAAGCCGATGTTTATCGAAGTACACCGACTGGCCCAGTTTAACCCGAGAGGCACCGATGTCAGTGTCATCCTGGATCTCATGATCCATGACATTGACCTGATTCTGAGCATGGTCAAAAGCAATGTGAAAAATGTCTTTGCCAATGGGGTGAACGTGCTCTCCGATACCCCGGATATTGCCAATGTGCGAATTGAATTCGACAATGGCTGTGTGGCCAACCTGACCTCTTCGAGAATTAGTATGAAAAGAATGAGAAAGATGCGGCTTTTCCAGAAGGACAGCTATATCAGCATTGACTTTCTCGATAAAAAAACCGAGATCATCAAGTACAAATCCCCCACGGATACCAATGTGTTCTCCTTTGATATAGAAACCAAATCCGGAAAGAAAACCATTGCCATTTCCGCACCGGCCATCAAGGAAAACAACGCCATCCGGGAAGAGCTGCTTTCATTTTCCGAGGCCATCACCGGAGATCACCCCGTCACCGTAAGTGAAATCGATGGCTACCGGGCCATGGAGGTTGCCCACCAGATTCTGGACAAAATCAACCGCAATCAAATCAACTAAAGATCATATACATTTTGGCCAAGCAAATTCGCCCGCTGCATTATGCACTCTGTGACTGGATGGCAGCGCTAATTTCGTGGACAATCCTTTATTGCCTGTATGGGCAGGGAATTGGTGCAGGCTGGAAAGGGGACCCTGCCTTGTTTATAGGATGGATAGGGTATCCCCTGGCCTGGTTGAGTGTGTACCAGTTGTTCGGGGCCTATGGACGAATCTATTATAAATCCCGGTTGCACGAAATGTGGCTGACCATCCTGAGTACCCTCACTGGAGGTACTATTGCCCTGATCTGCCTATTTCTGTTTTTTCATCACCCGGATTATTCAAAAGTCAGCCAATGGTTCCTGGCGGGCATGCCCATACAGTTTGGAATGACCTTCCTGCTCAGGTTTGTGATCCTGTCCGTAGCGCATCACCAGCTGCAAAAACAACAAATCTGGTTCAATACCCTGATAGTGGGCGGCGGCAAAAAGGCCTGGTCGCTTTATGAGGATATTACCGGCAATTTGGAAAAGACCGGTTACCGGATTGTGGGCTACCTCTCCACCGGGGAAGAAGTGGACCCCAGCCTGCTTCAAAAAGTTACCCACCTGGGACACCTGAACTTACTACTCCAGGTGATAGACCAGAACAAGATCCAGGTGGTTATTATTGCAATTGAAAAAAATGACAAGGTGTGGGTCCAGTCCATCTTCCAGCTCCTTTCAGAAAGGGAAGTCCAAGTTAAAATACTTCCCGATGAAATTGACGTGTTGAGCGGAGCGGTAAGAACCTATAATGTCATGGGTACCCCGCTGATAGAAATCAACCTGGGCTTGATGGAACCCTGGCAGCAAAATATCAAGAGGCTGACCGATGTGGTGATTTCCGCCCTGGGTCTTGTGGTTCTTTCCCCTCTTATTTTCTACATCGCACTCCGGACCCGGCTATCCTCAAAAGGAAGCATCCTGTTTACCCAGGAACGGATAGGCTATAAGGGCAAGCCCTTCACCATCCTGAAATTCCGGTCCATGGTATCCGACGCAGAAAAGGAAGGCCCCATGCTCAGCAGCCACAGTGATCCCCGAATTACTCCCTGGGGAAAGATCATGCGCCGGTGGCGGCTGGATGAACTTCCACAATTGTGGAATATCCTCAAAGGGGAAATGAGTCTGGTAGGTCCAAGGCCAGAAAGAAAATATTATATCGATGCCCTCACCCAAACCTACCCCCAATACAAATACCTGTTAAAAGTCAAACCAGGCTTGACCAGCTGGGGAATGGTGCGATATGGTTATGCGGAGAATCTGGAGGAAATGGTAGAACGTATGCAGTTCGATCTGATCTATATCGAAAACATTTCC
Source organism: Bacteroidota bacterium (assembly GCA_021780705.1). Classification (GTDB taxonomy): domain Bacteria; phylum Bacteroidota; class Bacteroidia; order Chitinophagales; family Chitinophagaceae; genus Ginsengibacter. Next base: position 877 of record JAJXYG010000341.1, on the reverse strand, counting down.
CTGCTGCTGGATCTCAAAATCATGATACATTCCATCCGGATCATCCTTTCAGGAAAAGGGAAATAGCCGGATTCAGGAGGGCTGCTTTCCTGCAGCACAGTTTATCAGGAATGCCAGGCCATATATTTTCTATATTTGGTGAAACAACAGTGTTGAAAAGAACCGGCCTTTTACTTTGGGTGCTCTTCCTCCTTACTGCTTACCACCTGAAAGCCCAGGTGTCGCGTCCCTATTTCCAGCAAGAGGTACACTACCACATCCGGGTCAACCTGGTAGATTCAAGCCACACCCTGGATGGATTTGAGGACCTGCTTTATACCAATCATTCCCCAGACACCCTTCACTATATCTGGTTTGAGCTCTGGCCCAATGCCTATAAAAGTGACCGTACCAACTTAAGTGATCAGTTGCTGCGGCATGGACAAACCAACTTCTATTTTTCCAACGATCCACAGCGGGGTTACCTCAACCGGCTTGACTTCAAGGTGGACGGAATCACCGCAAATCTGGATCAGCAACCTTCAATTATTGATGTGGCCAGGCTGATCCTACCCCATCCGCTGGCTCCGGGAGGCACGATCCGGATCACGACCCCGTTTCATGAAAAATTACCCAATATATTTTCAGGTATGGGGTACCGTGAGCAGCGCTTCCAGATCATCCACTGGTATCCGAAGCCGGCTGTGTATGACCGCGATGGATGGCATCCTTTGACCTGCCTTGAGCAGGGTAATTCCTTCGGAGAATTTGGTAGTTTTAAGGTACAAATTACCCTTCCCAAAGAGTACGCTGTGGTCGCCACCGGCCACCTGGAAAACCCTCAAGAAAACCAATGGCTACTGGACAGTTCCGGAAGACAAGGTGGTACCGTTTCAAA
>JAJXYG010000187.1:4782-6610 GCA_021780705.1 Bacteroidota bacterium | reverse complement strand
GATCTTATATGTTAAAACAAGGAGAAAAACATTCCGGACCTCATTCTGACTGGTTCTATGATATTGACCGGGCCGGTGGCGGGGTACTCATGGACATGGGTTGCCATGCCTTTGGCTGGTTCAGGTGGATGTTGCCCGGGATTGCTGTAAAAAGCGTATATGCCACGATGTCTACGGTGTTACACAAAGGCCGTACCCGCGGTGAAGACAATTCTGTAGTTATTGTGGAATTCGAAAACGGGGTAGTGGGGATCGCAGAAAACAGTTGGGCAAAACTAGGTGGAATGGATGACAGAAGTGAGGTGTATGGCACCGGAGGGGTCATTTACGCAGATCTCTTTATGGGAAACGCCTCCCTTGCCTTCAGCAAGGAGGGCTACGGATATGCCCTTGAAAAATCAGATACTACGGTGGGTTGGACTTTTCCGATCTTTGAGGAAGCCTTTAATCAGGGGTATCCGCAGGAACTGAAACATTTCATTACCTGCGTCAGGGAAAATTCCCCCGCTTGGACTCAGGGACAGGACGGAAAGGCAGTCCTTGAAATCATAATGGCCGCATATGCTTCGGCCGCACAGGGAAAGAAAATTGCACTTCCCTTCCAGCCCAGTGTGACCAAGCCCATTGATCTGTGGAACACTCCGGGCGAATAAGTCACGTTGAATTCCCGCCAATAGTAGGCAGCCTAAAAAAATTAAGATGAAAATAATTATAGAACCCAATTATGAAGCTATTTCAGCAAGGGCCGCAGCAGACCTTCTTGCCATGATTTCAAAAAAGGAAAGTCCGCTTCTTTGCACTGCCTCTGGGGACTCCCCCAAGGGAATATACCGGCATTTGGCCCAAAAGATCAAGCAGGAAAATATCGATATATGCAAATGGAAGTTTGTAGGACTGGACGAATGGATGGGAATGAACGCATCCGTTGAAGGAAGTTGCCGCTTCCATCTTGACCGCGATTTATTTGGGCCTCTGGGAGTGAAGGAATCCTCCATATGCTTTTTTGATGGAAAAGCCACCGATCCTCAGCAGGAAGCAAGACGGACCGATCAGTTCATTGAAGCCCACGGAGGAATAGAGGTAGCGATCGTCGGGTTGGGAATGAATGGCCATGTAGGAATGAACGAACCGGGGACGGATCCTGATTTGCACAGCCATATTGCAGAGATTGACCCCTTAACGGCTTCAGTAGGTCAAAAATATTTTACACAAAAAACAACGCTCTCCCATGGACTGACCCTGGGAATTGCCAGTCTGCTGGAAGCCAGACAAGTATTCCTGGTGGTGAGTGGGGAAAAGAAAGCCGCCATGGTACGCCAGGTAATTGAAGGGCCCGTTTCTCCAGAAATTCCAGCAAGCCTGCTTCGCAGACATTCTAATTTTTTCATATACCTGGATCAACCGGCATCCGGTCTTATTCAACCAACTGACTTATGACACCACCACCAGTAATTGGGATAGACCTCGGCGGCACCAACCTGCGCGGAGGAATTGTAAAAGATGGTCAACTGACCTCACTTCATTCAAGAAAAATCAATGCAAAGGGAAATGCGGAGGAAGTCCGCGATGAATTATTTGCTTTTGCCGACTCCCTGATTACTCCTGAAATCAAGGCAATCGGGATCGGAGTACCGGGGCTGGTAAACCGCCCAGAAAGGATGGTTTACGACGTGGTCTACATCCCGGCCTGGAAAAAAGTCCCCCTGGAGCAATGGATGGAGGACCGCTACCAGATCCCTGTGCTCATTAACAATGATGCCAATTGCTTTGCACTGGGTGAATATTATTTTGGCAAAGGTCAGGGCCAGCCTTCCATGATCCGGGGTAC
>JAJXYG010000187.1:0-4772 GCA_021780705.1 Bacteroidota bacterium | reverse complement strand
TTGGGCACAGGATTAATCCTCCAGCACAAGCTATATGAGGGGCAAAGTGGCGGCGCCGGGGAATTTGGAATGGTGGACTACCTGGACCAGACCATAGAATACTATTCAAGCGGGCAATTCTTTCAGAATGTATACCAGATGGACGGAGAAACTGTATTCCAAAACGCAAAAAAGGGAGATCCGGACGCACTGCGCATGTACGGGGAACTGGGCATTCATTTTGGCAAGGCAGTCAAAACCATGCTGTATGCCCTGGATGTGGAATTAATTGTGATAGGAGGATCGGTAAGATATGGGTATCCCTACTTTTCCAAGACCATGTGGGAACAGATACACACTTTCGGGTTTCAAAAAGCGATACAAAATCTCAAAATAGAAGTATCCGAACTTGAAAATGCGGGAATTCTGGGGGCGGCTGCCTTATATTTTGACAGTCTGGCCTAACAGAAACTCCATTTTGCAGGGTCACCCCGATCGCTGCTCTCGCAATGGATTTGCACCTCCCAAAATAAATAGGCCTACTCTGCGTTGGACTAGGTAATCCTGCCAATTCTGTATAACTTGGTTACCGGATTTTACTGACCAAAACAACCGTATGGGGAAACCGATCATTGCACTATGTCTTCTGCTTCAATGGAACCTGCACTTGTGGGGCCAGGACCTCAGCACCCCGGTACAAAATGCCTATTTGATCGCCCAAATTGCAGAGAAATACCATGTCGAGCCCAGGCCCCTGGATGCCAATTTCTCCAGGGGAGTCTTTTCCCAATTAATAAACCAATTGGACCCCAACAAGATCATTTTCACCGAAAAAGACCTCCAGGACCTGAGACAAGCAGGAGATTCCATTGCTCACGACATCCAAAACAGGCAATCCTCCTTTCTGTCCCTATTGATATCCAGAACCCAGCAGGGTCTTGCCACTTCCGACAGCCTCATCCACCTGATCAGCCAGGAACACTTTACCTTCAATGACTCAGGCCCAGACAACACAGGCGAGGCTGACGTCTATGCTGCGGACCTTCCAGGTCTGAAAGCCAGGATTCGATGGCTGCTTCGTGAAAGTGTGCTGAAGCATATATTGGACCAGGATTCTGTAGAAGACCTGCCTTTGTCCCGGTTAGGAAAATATGTAGACAGTGTGGAGCCCTCCCTGCGCACGGAAGCGGCCTACCGGCTGATCCAGGACGACCAAATCAGAATTGAAGGAATCCATGGCACGGCAGAGGAATTGGGCAGACTGTATTGTAAGGCCATCGCCTCTGTCTTTGACCCCCACACAGAATACTTTCCTGTTTCGGAAAAGGAAAACTTTGATGCACAACTTGGCAAGAGTCCCATGGTCTTCGGCTTCCGGTTCAGGGTAAACAGCAGGGGTTGGGTGCAAATTGAAGAAATTGCCCCGGGAAGTCCCGCCTTTAAATGCGGCCAGTTCAATAAGGGAGACCGGATCCTTTCGGTCCAGTGGGCTAGCAGGCCGCCCATCGACGTAAGCCAGGCCGGCCTTTCCAGATTATACGAAGTCCTTTCGCTGAGCAATCACGAAAAGGCCACCTTCCGGATCCAAAAACCTGACGGCACGACCAGAATAGTTTCCCTATACAAGGAAAGAGCCGATGAGGCCAATGAACAGCGGGTAAAGAGTTTTGTGCTAAAAGGAGCCAAAACCATCGGCTTTATTTCACTGCCGGCCTTCTACCAGGACGGGGAAAATCCCCAGGAGGACATCAACGGATGCGCCAATGATGTGGCCCGGGAAATTCTTAAACTTAAGAAGGACCATATCCAGGGACTGGTACTCGACCTCCGCTTCAATGGTGGAGGATCGGTTCAGGAAGCCGTCGAACTAGCCGGGCTATTTATTGATGCGGGGCCTGTTACAGAATTCAAATCGAGAAGCGGTAAAGTATTTACCCTAAAAGATGTCAATCGGGGTACCATGTATGACGGCCCGCTGGTAATTCTGGTAAATGGATACACCGCCTCGGCTTCCGAGATCGTGGCTGCTGCCCTCCAGGATTATCACCGCGCATTGATCATGGGCTCCCCTACTTATGGGAAGGCTACTGCCCAGATCGTATTGCCCCTGGATACCAGTTTGATCCAATCCCCGCAACGGCCAACCGGTTATCAGGGGGATTTCCTGAAGCTAACCATCTCGCAATGGTTCCGGGTTAGTGGCCAAACCATTCAGGCAAAAGGGGTACAACCTGATATACTCCTTCCGGACATTACAGCCAGCCTGCCCAAGCAGGAAGCTGATGAGCCTTTTGCGCTTAAAATCCAGCCGGTGAGTCCCGACAAGTATTTTACCCCTTATCCTGTAATCCAGATGGACACCCTGAAGACCCTGGCTGCCCGATATAAGGCCGAATCGCCCTATTTCAGTGGTTTGAAGGCATTTAATGAAAAGATGAGTACCGGACTTTCCGGATCAGAACTACCCTTGAATCTTGCTAAAGCGGTAGCACTAATAAAACAGGAACGATCCTTCACCGAAAAGGCTTTCGGGGATACCCTGTCACCCTATAATGTAGTCAATAATTCCTTTGACGCAAATGCATTTCCGACAGGAGACCCATCTGCCGCCATTGACGACCAGTGGAAAAAGTTCCTTAGCCGGGATCCCTACCTGAAGGTCGCGTTCCAGGTAATCAGTGCCATGAATGGGGAATATGACTGACAAGGATTTTAAATATAAAAAAGCGAAAAAAATATTTTTATGAAAAGAAAGCTATTTTGGATGTGTCTTCTAGTGGCGATCACCCCACTTTCCAAAATTCACGGCCAGGATATCCAGAGTCCGGTGGACTACCTCAGTGCCATACAAAATGCCCAGGTGTCCATGAACCAGAAATACATGGTCTATATGAGTGCCGCAGCCCATGGCCGGAGGGCCAGAAAGGTGGAAAAACTTCGCAACGCAGTCCTGGAAAGTATTGAGGATTGCCGGAACAAGACTATTGACTTGCCGATTTATAAGGGAGATAACTCTCTCAGACAAAGCAGCATTGATTATATCAAATTATGCTATAATATTTTCAACGAAGACTACGGAAAAATCGTCAACATGGAAGATATTGCGGAGCGGTCCTATGATGACATGCAGGCATACCTCCTCTTGAGAGAAATTACCAATCAGAAGATATCCGGAGCGGTCGCCAAAATGGATTCTGCAGCCAGGACCTTTGCTGCCAAATATCAAATTCAGTTGGTAGACAGTAAAAATGAGCTTGACCAAAAGTTGGATGAGTCCGGCAAAGTGAATGACTATGCAGACAAGGTGTACCTGGCCTTCTTCAAATGCAACTGGGAGGATGGAAAAATTGTAAGTGCCCTTAACAAACAAAAAATGACTGAGGTGGAGCAGAGCAGGATGTCTCTTCTCAAATTTGTGCAGGAAGGATTGTCAAGCCTGGACACCCTGAAGAGTTTCCAGCAGGATCCTTCCCTTTATATAGCTTGCAAGGAAGCTTTGATGAATTACCGGAAGCTGGCAAGTGAGGTCTTACCGAAACAAACGGATTATTTCCTGAAAAAGGAAAGTTTTGAAAAGACCCAACAACATTTTAACCAAATGGCGGATGACCAAAAAACGCGTCAGGTAGTGGACACTTATAACCAGGCCGTAAAGGACATGAACGATGCCGCCAATGCCTTCAATCAGAATATCAATACCTCAAACCAGCTAAGAAGTCAGATCATCAATAACTGGAATGAGGCAGAGAAGAATTTTTATGACTCCCATATCCCCAAATACAGGTAAGGCTGGAAGACCAGGTGTGCTATTGATTGCCGGTATCTCATTTTCTACGGTTACGCTACCCTTATTCCGCAGCAGGCTGCAGAAATAAATACCCGGCAACCTTGTTTGTCAAAATACCAGGGTTTCAATAGCGTGGGGCAGAATACTTACAGAAGCCGCCTCCCCTTTGATCCAGAGGTTATAATCTACCTTGCGGTCACCGGAATTCATGACGATTACGACCACCTTGCCATCCTTATTGAGGAACCCGGTTGCTTCAAGAGCCGTACGGCTGGGGGCAATACTGATCCTCTTAGCTCCAGGGCGCACAAACTTTGAAAACTGACCGATGTAATAAAAGGAGTTGGTATAAACCAGTTCCCCGGTTTGGGTCATGGCATGTACGGGTGCATAGCAGAAATTTCCTACATGATTGGGGCCTCCCTTTTCATCGAGCAGGATATTCCAATCCGTCCAACCCACTGCCCCATCATTAAAATCATGAATCATAGACCTGCCATATCGTTCTCCCAGTTTCCAATCCTTCAGCCCTGAAAGTTTGAATGGAAATTCGCAACCTTCGGTAAAAATCAAATTTTTTGAAGGAAAGCTTTCGTGTACCCTTTCCACATTATCAAATTCCTGGTCTCCGCCACTCCAGTCTTCATACCAGTGGTACCCGATTCCCGAGGCATATTTGGCAGCAGATGGGTCTTCGAGAATGGTGCTGGCACGTTGGTAAATGAGGTCGCGGTTGTGGTCCCAAATAATGATCTTCTTATTTCCAAGGCCCTCTTTATGAAGGGTTGGTCCCAGATAGTTCTTCAGGAAGTCTCTTTCCTCATCAGCAGTATACACGCAAGATTCCCAGGTTTGGGTAGCCATGGGTTCATTTTGAATGGTAATCCCCCATACATTGATTCCCTGCCTGGCATAGGCGCGAATGAATTTCCCATAGAAATTGGCCCAGCTCTGATAGAATTCCGGTTTCAAATGGCCTCCGTGCAACACATTGTCATTGGTCTTC
>JAJXYG010000095.1 GCA_021780705.1 Bacteroidota bacterium | reverse complement strand
GATATTGATGAGAACAACCCCCTTCGCAATTTCTCCTATATCTTTTCCACCGGACGCTATATCGACTCATTGGAAATTTCCGGCAAGGTCTCGGTGGCAGAAACCGGAAAGACCGACAGCACCCTGCTGGTGATGCTCTACCGGGATCTGGATGATTCGGCGGTACTCAAGCACAAACCCCGCTATCTTACCCGGTTGAACGGAAAAGGGGAATTCACCTTTTACAACCTGGCACCCGGAACCTACCACGTCTACGCCCTGGATGACCAGAGCGGCCAGCGGGTCTACAGCAACCCCGATGAGATGTTTGCCTTCCTGGATTCTACGGTGACCGTATCCCTGCATACCGCGCCGGTTACCTTGTGGGCTTACCAGGAAACCAAACCCAAGCCCCGGCAGGCAGCCGCGACCCCGGAAACCGGGAAGGAAAAGGTACTTAAGTACTACACTTCCCTGACCAGCGCGAGGCAAGACCTGCTTACTCCCATGACCCTTGGATTTAAAAACCGGCTGAAGGATTTTGACAGTGCTGCGATCCAGCTCACCGACACCCTGTTTCATCCGATACCTCATACACAAATCACCCTGGATTCTACCGGAAAACAGATTACTATCGCCCATGCATGGACGGCAGGCAGCTACTACCGGTTGGTCATCCAAAAGAATTTTGCTAAGGATTCCCTGGGGCTCTCCCTGCTGAAATCCGACACGCTGAAATTCAGGGCCCGTAGTGAATCGGATTATGGAAGTATAACCCTTACCTTTAAAAACCTGGAAAAGGTCAAAAAGCCCGTCTTGCAATTTGTAGCCAACGACCAGGTGGTCAAATCCTATCCGATCACATCTCACAGCTGGTCTATCAAGCTATTTGAACCGGGGGATTATGAGATACGGATCCTGGACGACCGCAATGGCAATGGAATTTGGGATCCGGGAAATTATCACTTAAAATTGCAGCCGGAGCGGGTAATTTCCCTGCCCAAAAAACTGAACATCCGCGCAGACTGGGAAAACGAAAGTGACATAATTTTGTAACGACGGCACCCGATCAGCAAGTCGGTCCGGAGGCGGACCACCCTGCACATAAACGAATACCATGACTTTTTCATCCACACTTCTGGAAAATGCAGTAGAAGAATTTGCCAAGCTGCCAGGCATAGGCAGAAAGACCGCACTCAGGCTGGTCCTCTATCTGCTGAAGCGGGATTCAGGGGAAGTGCATTTGTTCAGTGAAACCATGGTAAAACTCAGGGATGAAATTCATTTTTGTTCCGAGTGCCACAATATCTCTGATGAACCCATTTGTCATATCTGCAGCGACCGGGCCCGAAAACATGACCTGATCTGCGTCGTGGAAACCATCCGGGACGTGATTGCCATCGAAAGCACCCAGCAGTATCACGGGGTATACCACGTACTGGGCGGCGTAATTTCTCCTTTGGACGGTATCGGGCCCGAACAGCTTCAAATTGATTCACTGATCGGGCGGGTACAGCAAGGACAGACGCTGGAATTATTATTTGCTCTAAGCCCCAACATCCAGGGAGATACAACGCTATTCTATATCAGTAAAAAATTGCAGAACCTTCCGGTAAAAATTACCACCATTGCCCGGGGGATTGCTTTTGGGGGAGAACTGGAATATGCAGATGAACTCACCCTGGCCAGAAGTATCTCCAACCGGATGCCGGTGGAAAACTATTTGGGCAATCAAATTCAGCCCTAAAATGGTGGCAGAATTATCCAGGAAAGCCCCATGTCAATCAACAAATTGCAGACTCCATATTATTTACCTAAATTGCAACTTATCAATCCAAATATTTCACTTTGAATAATACGTCTTCTGAAAACAAACCCGTAATAGGCTTTAGCTCCGGGGATTTAAATGGAATTGGCACTGAACTGATTATAAGAACCCTCTCTGACAACAGGCTCCTGGACTTCTTCACTCCCGTCATTTTTTCAAGCAATAAGGTCCTCAATTTCTATCGCAAGGGACTCGCTGAGGTGAATTTCAATTTTACGACCCTCAAGGATTTCAGTAAAGTCAATTCCAAACAGGTCAATCTCTACAATTGCTGGGAAGAAGAAGTGGCCATTACACCGGGAACGCTGACTCCCCAGGCAGGACAATATGCGGTAAAAAGTCTACAATTTGCGACCCAGGCCCTTAAGGAAGGCAAAATTGACGGCCTGGTGACAGCCCCCATTCATAAGAACAATGTACAGGGTCCCGAATTCAAATACACCGGGCACACCCCCTATTTCAAGGAATTTTTCGGGGTACCCGAGGTCCTGATGCTCCTGGTATCCGAAAGTCTCCGGGTAGGGCTGGTGACCGAACATGTACCGTTGAAGGAGGTGGCCGGGCTGATTACCCGGGAGGCCATTCAGGCCAAACTTTCCGTACTGAACGCATCCCTTCAGAAGGATTTTAATATTAACCGGCCCAAAATCGCGGTCCTGGGGCTCAACCCGCATGCCGGGGATGAGGGGCTGATCGGAAAGGAAGAAGAGGAAATTATCAAACCTGCCATCAAGGATGCCAAGCAGCATAATATGCTGGTTAGTGGTCCTTTCAGTGCAGATGCATTTTTTGCCAGAGGATACCATCAAAAGTTTGATGCCGTCCTGGCCATGTACCATGACCAGGGTCTGATCCCTTTTAAGTCCCTGGCCATGGGGGACGGGGTAAATTTTACCGCTGGATTACCCAACGTAAGAACCAGCCCCGATCATGGAACAGCTTTTGATATAGCTGGAAAGGATAAAGCGAATCCTTCCTCCTTTCGCAGCGCCATCTTCAGTTGCCTGGACATCCTGAGGAACCAGAAGATGTTCGCCGAAAATCACAAAAACCCTATCCACCGGATGGGTTCCAGTGTTTCGGCCACCGGAGTGGATGAGGCCATTGTGGAATAGATTGATGAAAATTTGGGTTACGAATATAATATCCTGGTGATGAGTTACGTTAGGTGTAAGATTTAGGTTGCTTCCCCGGGAGTTGTTCTTTACGAGTCCGCTTGGGGAAAGGTGGTACCAAGCATAGAATTTACCCGATTGTATGCTTTTACTACAAACTAAATTATATTTTTGTACACGAATTGCTGATTTAAAAAAGAAGCATGGAAAATATTTTACTAAGCGGGGGATTGGCTTTCATAATCACCTTCTTTTCCATACCCGTCATCATCGAAGTAGCCATCAATAAAGGGCTTTTTGATGAACCCGATGAAAGAAAAATACACAATGGTGTAGTCCCCACCCTGGGCGGTTTAGGCATTTTTGCCGGTTTTATCGTTGCTTCCCTGTTAGGAGTCCCCTCCTCAGTCCCCCCGGTATTTCAGTATTTTGTGGCCGCCATCATGGTCATCTTTTTCCTTGGAATCAAAGACGACATCATCATCCTTTCTGCTACCAAAAAATTTATAGGCCAGCTTATTGCTGCCGGAATAATCATCAAATTCGGCGGAATCCAGATTGCCAACATGAATGGGTTCCTGGGTTTATATGCCATTCCACCCTCCGCCAGTTTCCTGTTAACCCTGTTTACCATTGTAGTCATCACCAATTCCTTTAACCTCATTGACGGAATTGACGGACTCGCCGGTTCACTCGGACTGATGACTTCCACGGTATTCGGGCTATACTTTACCCTGACCGGGCAATACATGTATGCCGTCATGGCCTTTTCCCTGGTGGGCAGCCTGGTAGCCTTCCTGATCTATAATTTTGCCCCGGCAAAAATATTCATGGGAGATACGGGATCCCTGCTGATCGGATTGCTCAATTCCATCTTTGTCATCAAATTTATCGCCGTGGCTTCCAACCCTTCTTTGGGATTTCCGATTGAAGCGGCCCCTGCCGTGGCCTTTTCCATCCTGATCGTGCCCCTGTTCGACACCCTCAGAGTGGTTACCATTCGAATTGTAAACCGCCGGTCCCCTTTCTGCCCGGACCGCAACCACATACACCATCTCCTGCTCGGACTTGGCTTCAGCCATACCCAGATCTCCATGACCTGCCTTTCTACCAACGTGCTTTTTATCGGGCTGGCCTATTACCTGCGTGATATGGGTACGACCATAGACATCTTTGCTCTTTCAGGGGTTGCCCTTCTGCTGGCAGGGATCGTGTACTACAACAGGGCAAAGATCAGAAGGCTCAGAAAGCCTGTTATCAGCCACCGGGATACTGTCCTCAAATCCCATAATATCTTCAGCCTGACCGGGGAACCGATGGAACAGAATTAAGGCTATTAACTTTTTTATCTACCTGTTTTTCTTAATTTTGTGCACCTTATCAGGCACCTCACCTCCGTGCGGTACTGGAAATTTCGTTAAACAGGATATCTTATGGCAGAGACGCTTCAAAGCATTTTAGAGGAAGGAGAAACCGCAATGAGAAAGGCATTGGAACACTTCGAATCCGAACTTACCAGGATCCGGGCGGGTAAGGCAAATCCCAATATTCTGGAGGGGATCGTAGTAGACTATTATGGCAGCCCCACCCCGATCGGCCAGGTGGGCAATATCAGTATTATGGATGCCCGGACCCTTACCATACAGCCCTGGGAAAAAAATATGCTTCAGCCGATTGAAAGAGCGATCATCGCAGCCAATATCGGAATCAATCCTCAAAATGATGGCAATATCATCAGGCTGTTTTTGCCTCCGCTTACAGAGGAAAGAAGAAAGGAACTGGTGAAGCGCAGCAATGGAGAAGGGGAACATGCCAGGATCGCCGTGCGAAATATCCGCAGGGATGCCATTGAACAAATCAAGAAACTCCAGAAAGAGGGCCTGAGTGAAGATGAGGCAAAGGATGGGGAGGCCGATATACAGCAAATCACCAATAATTTTATTTCCCTGGTGGACCGTCACCTGGAAGCCAAGGAGAAGGAAATCATGGCCGTGTAAAAGGCAAATGGATCATGCTGAAAGAACAATTACTTATATTAGTTTCTACCCCGCTCTATATTGTGGTAATTGGTCTGGAGATCCTGATGAGCCACCTGCATATCCGGAAATTTTACTCGACTAGGGAAACCGTGATCAACGTGTACATGTGCACGCTCAACGGCGGACTGGACCTGCTATTCCGCACGGTGTACGTATACATTATGGCGCTTTGCTTCGGATTTCATTTTGTGGATTTTTCTGCTTCTCCGGTATGGTACTGGGGGTTGCTCTTCATCATGGAGGACCTCGCTTTTTACGTGGAACATCGGGTAGACCATTTTGTCAGGATCTGCTGGGCGGTCCATGTTACCCACCATTCTTCCGAAGAATTTAACCTCACCACCGGGTTCAGGTCTTCGGTCCTTCAGCCGCTGTATCGTTTTATTTATTTCCTGCCTCTTGTGTTGTTTGGATTTAAACCCCTGGACATCATATTTATGTATTCGCTGACCCAGATTTACGGGATATTGGTGCATACCCAGTATGTCCACAAGATGCCCCGATGGTTTGAAAGTATTTTTGTAAGTCCCTCCCACCACCGGGTGCACCATGCCAGCAATGTGAGGTACCTGGACCGCAATATGGGAATGGTGCTGATTATCTGGGACAAGCTATTTGGGACCTTTCAGGCGGAACTGCCGGAAGACCCGGTACGCTACGGGCTCACCAAACAGGTGGAAAAGCGTCATCACCCCTTTCATATCATTTTTCATGAATGGGAAAGTATTGCATCAGATCTCAGGAAGAAAGTACCGTTTTCCATCAAGTTAAAATACCTTTTCATGCCGCCCGGATGGAGTCATGACGGCTCTTCGAAAACCTCCCGGCAGTTGCGTAAAGAGCTCAGGAATTCCTGAGCTGCAGACCGGATTGCCTACCCGGGAGGGAAAGTCCCTCCTATTTTCTTCAATATTTGAGATCTATCCCCTTTTATTTGGTATTTTTTTTTAAATTGGAATCCTGATTCTCAACCAATGATACCCGCAAACAAGAAGGCAGGAATGGAAAAATGCAAATTTACCCAGGAATTTCCTCCACCCCCGGAGTCTCCCCGAAAGGGGCTGGACAGGGGTGAAATAAGTGTGGGAACCATTACCTCCATCACCCGTCGGGAGCTATCCACCTCACCAACCGCATCTATTCTTCACCAAACAATTTAAAACAATTACTATGAGTTTCATTAAGGATTTCAAGGCCTTTGCGATGAAGGGCAATGTAATGGACCTGGCAGTAGCCGTGATCATCGGTGCTGCATTCGGTGCCATCGTATCTTCCCTGGTTACCGATATCATCACTCCGCTGGTCCTGACCCCGGTTCTCGATAAGGCCGGACTCCAGGATATTTCCCAGTTGAAATGGGGTGCCGTGACCTATGGCAAGTTCCTGGCGGCAGTGCTCAATTTCCTGATCATTGCCCTGGTCATTTTCAGTATGGTCCGCGCAATTGGTTCCATGCAGAAAAAGCAGGAAGCCGCTCCTCCGCCTCCGGCTGGCCCCTCCTCCACAGACAAGCTGTTGATGGAAATCCGGGATGCCCTGAAAAAATAAGGAATTTACCCTATTTAAGATAGCCTGAAAGGGTGGGCCGGGGCATACCCCGGCTTCACCCTTTATTTTTGTCCCTGTTTCTGCCTGTAGCCCGTTTCGGGAGTACACCGGTCATATCCACCAGGAATAAAAAATAAATGGATTTTGTGGCAGAAAAACCACCTGCCTCCTGTCCAAACCTTCCAAAATACTCGCAATATCCGTTATCTTC
>JAJXYG010000145.1 GCA_021780705.1 Bacteroidota bacterium | reverse complement strand
AGCCGTTATATAATCGGTCTCAACTATGACAGCCTTTATATTTCATTTTACACCCCCGGTAAAATGAAATATCCCCCTGAAGGCTATACCCTTCACCCGATATTCACCGCCCTTCCCATACAGGCACTGACCGTTCAGGACCGCAGAAAGATTGATGCCAACTTCTACCTGGACACCGGGGCAGGGTTGTGTTTTCTCATCAGCAAAAAATTTGAAGATGACAGTTCCTTCCTGAAAAAGCGAAGGCGTCCGGTGTCCATACAGGTGGAAGGAATGGGCGGCAGGAAGCACATGCTGGTTACCCTCATCCGGTCCCTTCAGATCGGGCCTTACCATTTCAACCGGGTGCCCACCAATGTCCTGGATGACGTGTACAATGTTACCTCCTATCCCTTTTTGGGCGGGCTGATTGGCAACGACCTGCTGAGGCGGTTCAATGTAATACTGAACTACCCGAACCGGGAAGTGCATATTAAACCCAATGGGCATTTTGAAGATCCGTTTGATTATAGCTATACCGGACTGAGCATGTATTATGCCGATGGAAAGATCTACGCCGATGACGTGGTGTCGAAATCTCCTGCCTACCGGGGCGGGGTCAGAAAGGGAGATGTGATCATTGCTGTGAACACCAATTTCTCCAATGACATCAATGTATACAAAACCCTGATGCAGTCAGTAGGCCAAAGGGTCACCCTGCTGGTCTCCCGAAAGGGCACCCCACTGATCCTTTCATTCCGGGTGGGCCACATCTATTAGCATTCCTTTGTAAAAACTTTTTGGGAAAATGGGGCGGATTGGCGCAATTTTGCCGATATGATCCATTATGAACGATTTACCCTGGAAAACGGGTTACGGGTGCTGGTGCACGAAGACAAAAGCACTCCCATGGCCGTGCTGGATGTCCTCTATGATGTGGGGGCCCGGGATGAAGATCCCTCCAGGACCGGGTTTACCCATTTGTTTGAACACCTGATGTTCGGAGGGAGCATCCACATTCCTTCCTATGATGAGGCGCTTCAGATTGCTGGAGGTGAAAACAATGCCTATACCACCAATGACCTGACCAACTATTACCTGCAACTTCCCGAACAAAACCTGGAGACCGCCTTCTGGCTTGAAAGTGACCGGATGCTTTCTTTGGCATTCAGTGAACATTCCCTGGAGGTACAACGCAAGGTGGTGGTCGAAGAGTTCAAGGAGCATTACCTGAACAAGCCCTATGGAGATGTATGGCACAAGCTGCGGGCACTGGCCTATAAGGTACACCCCTACCAGTGGATGACCATCGGAAAAGAGCTCCGTCATGTGGAGGAAGCTACCCTTCAGGATGTAAAAGCATTTTTTGCCACCCATTATTCCCCGTCCAATGCCATCCTGGTCGTGGCGGGCAATGTAACGGTGGACCGGGTTCGCACCCTGGCAGAGAAATGGTTTGGCCCCATTCCGGCCGGCAAAAAATACCAGAGAAATCTTCCGGTGGAACCCCCGCAAAAGGAGCCTGCCTTCCAGGAAGTGAAAGCGAAAGTACCCCTGGATGCACTTTATAAGTGCTGGCATATCGGTTCACGCACAGACGAAAACTACCATACCACAGAACTGATCACTGAAATCCTGGGAGGAGGTGCCTCTTCGAGGTTGTACCAGAAACTGGTCAAGGAAAACCAGCTATTCAGCAATATCGACTGCGGTCATTTCGGGAGCACGGATCCCGGACTGCT
The DNA here is from genome assembly GCA_021780705.1 of Bacteroidota bacterium. Lineage (GTDB taxonomy): Bacteria > Bacteroidota > Bacteroidia > Chitinophagales > Chitinophagaceae > Ginsengibacter. The sequence goes on along the minus strand of JAJXYG010000145.1, from coordinate 5,053 downwards.
GTACATCACCGGCAAACTGGTCAGGGGCGTATCCATTGAAGCAGGTGAAAAGGCCATTGCGGAGGAACTCCAGTGGATCAAACAGGATTTGGTCAAAACCTCCGAACTGGAAAAGGTGAAGAACAAATCGGAAAGCATGATTGCCTTCGAAGATGTAAGCCTCATCAACCGGGCCAACAGTCTTGCCATATACGAATTATTGGGAAATGCCGAAATGATCAATGAAGAACTCGGAAAATACCGCGCCGTCACGGCTGAACAAATCCGGGATCTTTCGCGCAGAATCTTTGTGGATGAAAATTGCAGCACACTGTATTACCGTGCGGCCTGAAACGATTTTTTTTAAATTACAATAAGAAACTGGATGCTGAACAGAACGAGTCCTCCTGCCATTAAAGATGCCGTAGAATTTGATTTGATCCTGAAACCCTGCCAGCATTTTTCGCTGAATAACGGGGTGGATGTATGCTTTATCAATGACGGTACCGAAGAAGTGGCCATGCTGGAATGGGTATTTGAGGCGGGAAATTCCTATGAAGATAAAAATACGATCGCTGCTACCGTCAATCAGTTGCTCAAGAACGGTACCTCGAAAAAGTCCGCCCTCGATATTAATGAACATTTTGAATATTACGGCGCCTACCTGAACCGCAGTTGCCAGAATGAAAAAGCGACCCTGACCCTGCACTGCCTTTCCAGGCACCTGCCTGAACTGCTGGGGGTGATCCGGGAACTGATCACCGATTCGGTATTTCCCCGGGAAGAACTGGACATCCATAAACAAAACAGCATCCAGCGACTGGCGGTCAATCTCCAGAAATGTGATTTTGTGGCCAACAGGCTGATCGACCAGTATCTGTACGGACCGACCCATCCCTACGGGAGGGTGAGCAATGTGGAAGACATCCAGGCAGTACAGCGCGAAGACCTGCTGGAGTTCTTCTCCGCCTACTACCGTCGTGCCAGCTGCCGCATCTTTGCTGCCGGCCGGCTGCCTCAGGATTTTACCCAACTGCTCAACCAGCATTTTGGGGACCTGGCCCTGAATGAAAAGATAGCCGGAGTACCGGTTCAAAAGCAGATGGCCTCCCAGAAAAAGTACCGGGTCACCAATGATCCCAATGGGGTACAGGGGGCCATCCGAATCGCCCGGCCCTTTCCCAACCGCCACCATCCCGACTACAAGAAGATGATGGTGGTCAATACCCTGTTCGGCGGATTTTTTGGCTCCCGGCTGATGAGCAATATCCGGGAAGAAAAGGGGTATACCTACGGGATACACAGCTTCATCGAAAACCATATCGCCGAAAGCGCCCTGGTGATCACTACCGAAGCCGGCAGTGAGGTCTGCGAGGCCACGGTAGAGGAAGTCTATAAGGAAATGCAACTGCTCAGGGAAACCCTGGTGGATGAAGAAGAATTGCTGCTGGTGAAGAACTATATGATGGGGGTGAATCTTGGCGACATCGACGGGCCCTTCCACGTAATATCCAAATGGAAGGGAATCCTGCTCAACGGACTGGACGAACGTTTTTTCTATGAATCCATGGATACCATCAAAAAGATCACGGCCGAAGAAATCCGGGAAATGGCCCACCGCTATCTCAACCCGGAGGACTTTTTTGAGTTGATCGTAATATGACGTAGCTTTCAAAAAAAGTTACTATGCGTTTTATCGTCCGAATGCTGATCACGGCAGCAGTAGCCTACGGACTCTCCATGGTACTGAGTCCCCATATCCGGATCGATTCTTACCTGACGGCCCTGTGGTTTTCCCTGGTCCTGGCCTTTCTTAACGCCCTGGTCAAACCCCTGCTGATCCTGCTTACCCTACCGCTGACCATACTTACCCTTGGCATCTGGCTGTTAATCCTCAACGTACTGATGGTGTTGCTGGCAGGAAAATTTTTCGCCGGAATCCATATCCAGGGTTTTTTCTGGGGATTGGTATTTGCCATCCTGTTGTCCCTTCTTTCCTCCGCACTGTCGAAACTGGAAAAGAAAATGCAATAATCTCATCTTCCTTTTTAATTACGGATGAATACCTGAAATTTGTCCTATGCAATATGAGCGCCAAGACATACCCGATGAAACCCTGATTTCCCTGTACCGGAAATTATTATACCCCAGGCTCATTGAAGAAAAGATGCTGCTGATGCTGCGCCAGGGAAAAATATCCAAATGGTTCAGCGGGATTGGCCAGGAGGCCATCAGCGTCGGCACCACCTTTGCCCTGGAACCCGATGAGTGGATCATGCCCCTGCACCGCAACCTCGGCGTATTTACCGGCAGAAACATGCCCCTGCACCGGCTGATCCAGCAATGGCAGGGAGCCCAGGAAGGGTATAGCAAGGGCCGGGAGCGCAGCTTTCATTTCGGGAGTACCGAGCACCATATCTGCGGAATGATCTCCCACCTGGGACCCCAGCTTTCCGTAGCGGACGGGGCTGCCCTGGCCTACAAACTCCGCCAGGAAAAAAAGGTGAGCGTGGCTTTTTGCGGAGAAGGGGGCACCAGTGAGGGGGAATTTCATGAAGCCCTCAACCTGGCCGCGGTATGGAACCTGCCGGTGATTTTCCTGATAGAAAACAACGGATATGCCCTCAGCACCCCCGTGGAGGAACAGTACCGGTGCAAGGCACTGGTGGACAAAGCCGCCGGTTACGGGATGGAAGGGGTGCAGATCGATGGCAATAACATCCTGGAGGTATACCAGACCATCGGGAGGGTCCGTGAATTTTGTATCACCCACCAGAAACCCTACCTGGTGGAATGCATGACCTTCCGGATGCGGGGCCATGAGGAAGCCAGCGGGGTAAAGTACGTACCCCGGGAAATGTTTGCCCGCTGGATCGAAAAGGATCCCATCAAAAATTACGAACGGTTCCTGGTGGAGGAAGGGATCCTGGATAATTTCAAGCTGGCCCATATCCGCGATGAATTCAAAAGGAGCATCGAAGAGGAACTGCACCAAAGCCCTCTTTCAGAAGAAGGGAAATCAGGCCGGGTGAAAGTGGACCCCGAGACAGAACTCCGGGACCTGTACCGGCAGGATCCCCCCTCCGGACTGGTCCTGGAAAGCAGTGAAGGCACCCAAAGGGAGCTCCGGTTTGTCGATGCGATCCGGGAGGGACTGCAGGAATCCATGCGCCATTTTCCCCATCTCGTCCTGATGGGCCAGGACATCGCTGAATATGGCGGAGTCTTCAAGGTGACCGAAGGCTTTGTAAATGATTTTGGCAAACAAAGGGTCCGCAACACCCCCCTTTGTGAAAGTGCCATACTGGGGGCCTCCCTGGGGCTGTCCCTGGAAGGATATAAGAGTGTGGTGGAAATGCAGTTTGCCGATTTTGTCAGCGTGGGCTTCAACCAGGTGGTCAATAACCTGGCCAAAATTCATTACCGCTGGGGCCAAAATGCCGATGTGGTCATCCGGATGCCGACCGGCGCCGCAGTAGGCGCGGGTCCCTTCCACAGCCAGAGCAATGAAGCCTGGTTTTTCCATACCCCCGGCCTGAAGGTGGTCTATCCTTCCAATCCCTTTGATGCCAAAGGACTGCTGAGTGCCGCCATCCGGGACCCCAACCCGGTGCTGTTCTTCGAGCACAAGGGACTTTACCGCAGTGCCAGTGGCCCTGTACCGCAGGGGTATTATGAGGCAGAAATCGGCAAGGCCCGTATCGTCCGCAGCGGGTCAGATGCCACGATCATCACCTACGGAATGGGGGTGATCTGGGCCACAGAATTTGCCGACGCCCACCCGGATCTTTCCATCCATATCCTGGACCTTCGTACCTTATTGCCGCTGGATTACCGCTCCATCCGAAAGGCCGTCCACGAGACCGGAAAGGTCCTGGTCCTTCACGAAGATACCCTCACCGGGGGCATCGGAGGCGAGATCGCCGCCTGGATCGCCCAGCACTGCTTTGAATTCCTGGACGCCCCGGTAATGCGCTGCGCTTCCCTGGACACCCCGGTGCCCTTCAATTCCCAGCTGGAAGCAGCCTTTCTGGCCAAATCCCGCCTGGAAGAAACCCTGGCAAAGCTGATGCAATACTAAAGGTGCGCTTCGCTTTCCTTGTGAGGAGCAAGTCTCCCTGCCGGTTTATCCTATAAAAGTATGGGTTCCTGAAATTTCTCCCCCGGGGGTGGGAGGATTCTCTTATTTTGCAGATTCAACGCAACCACACTCCCTATATGCGCACACTCAAAATCACCTTGCTGCTTTTTCTGTCCGTCTGTGCCAGCCGGTACGGCTTTGGGCAGCAACCCGAAAATCCGCAATCGGTATACCAGCCGGCAGAGACCTTTGCTCCCGGATTTTTCACCTCCAATGGCAATGAGTACCGCTCCGCTAGCGGAGCCCCCGGACCGGCCTATTGGCAGAACCGGGCCGATTATATCCTGAGGGCCCGGATCGATACCCTTTCAGAAGTACTCAGCTGCAAGGAAACCATCGAATATACCAACTACAGCCCGGACGCCCTTTCCTGCCTGTGGCTCGAACTGGACCAGAATACCTACCGCGCGGACGCCCGGTCCAATTACTATACCTCGGGTCAGCGCACCCAACATACCGAAGGATTTCAGTTTGAGTCGGTAAGGCTCCAGCAGGATGGCAGGATCACGAGCGCCGATTACCTGATTAGTGATACCCGGATGCAGATCCGGCTTCCCCGGGACCTGAAATCCAGGGGGAAAATCCGGATCCTGATTACCTATCACTACCAGATTCCGGGGGTGTTTGGAGGGCGTAACGACTACTTTTCCACCCGCAACGGAAAGATCTACGAAATGGCCCAATGGTATCCCCATATGTGTGTCTATGATGACCTCCTGGGCTGGAATACCCTTCCTTTCCTGGGAAGCGGAGAGTTTTACTGTGAATACGGGGATTTCGACTACAGTGTGACCGTACCCGAAGGGATGATCGTGGCTGGTAGCGGACAACTGCAAAATGAAAAGGAGATCCTGAGCCCACAGCAGGAGACGCGGCTGCAAAAAGCCCGGCAAAGCGATACCACGGTCCTGATCCGGACCCCCCAGGAGGTGA
>JAJXYG010000219.1 GCA_021780705.1 Bacteroidota bacterium | reverse complement strand
TTTCCCTGCTCGTAGGCAGCTACGATTTCATCGATGCTGATTGGTCTTTCTTCCACTTCCAGGCCACTTTCCCGTAATAACTCCATGACACTATCCCGGGTCACCCCGGCCAGAATGGTCCCGGATGTAAGATCGGGGGTCAGGGCCTTTTGGTTGATGATAAAAAACACGTTCATAGTCCCGCATTCCTGCACATATTTGTGTTCCAGGGCATCAGTCCATAACACCTGGTCAAAACCATGGCGTTTGGCTTCTGCCGTGGGAAACATGGCAGCCCCGTAATTTCCGGCGGTCTTGGCAAATCCGGTTCCGCCGGGTGCGGCCCTCACATATTTCTCCTCCACGGCAATCCTCATCGGAGCGCTGTAATAGGGCCCGGTGGGACTCAGCAGGATCATAAACTTATAAGTGGAGGAAGGTTTAACCCCTATGGCTTCATCGGTACCGAACATAAACGGACGAATATAGAGTGAATGATCCGGTTTGGTCGGAATCCAATCCCTGTCCATCCGGATGAGTTCTTTCATCCCTTCTATGAATATTTCCTCAGGTACACCGGGCATTTCCATACGGGCTGCAGAGTGGTTGAACCGCTTCCAGTTGTCATAAGGTCTGAATATCCGGATATTACCTTCCGAATCCCGGTATGCTTTAATACCCTCAAATATCGCCTGGCCGTAGTGCAGGGCAGTCAGGGAAGGCGCCAGCATCAAAGGTTGGTAAGGTTTGATCTCCACCATCTTCCACTCACCATCCGTATAGTCTACCTCGAGCATATGATCGGTAAAATATTTTCCAAATGGCAATTCCTTACCAGCGAGAGAAGCGGCCATGCTTCTGGCGACTCTCGTAATTTTAAAATCAGCAGATGCGATCATATCTTTAAATTTGTTACAAAGAAACGAAAAAATGGAGGCAAATAGAATTCCGGGGCTCGTTAAAATTCCGTTACCAGATTTTCTTTTCCCTGAGCTTTTTGGTGACAATCTGGTAAGAATCCCAAATCCCGGAAGTGAGGTCATTGCTCCGCCTTTGCGGAAGGTTCCCTTCCTGGGAGGCAATGGCAGTCGCATCGTTTTTATGGTGTCAGACCCGGCGCACAAATACCTGGATGAAGACCTTATGGATTTCCTTCAGGGCCTCCTGAAGGCCTGTGGTCTTACCATGGATGATATTGCACTGGTCAATTTCCAGCACGATGCCCCGGTAACCTACCTGGACATCATTGGTGACCTATCTGCCCAAAAGATGGTGGTTTTCGGAGTGCCACCCAGGCTATTACAACTCCCTGTGGACCTCCCTGATTTTCAGATTGAAAATGTAGACAACCTATCCTTTCTTTTTTGTCCACCGCTATCTGAGATCCAGAGTAATAAGGAAACCAAAAGAAGACTTTGGGCCTGCCTGCAATCCATTTTTCAACTCAAATAAGTCTTGATGCACCACCTGATTTTTGCCACCAATAATTCCCATAAGGTCCTGGAAGTCAAAAGCCTGCTTGGGTCGAATTTCACAATTGAATCCCTTCAGGAGGCAGGCATTTTTATTGACATACCCGAACCCTTTGACACCCTGGAAGCCAATGCCATTGAAAAGGCCCGGGTAATTTACCAACTCACAGGATCCAGTTGCTTTTCCGAAGATACCGGGCTTGAGGTCCCTGCTCTGGGAGGGGAACCTGGGGTAAAAAGCGCCCGTTATGCGGGGGACGACCGGTCTTTTGAAAATAATATCGACAAACTGTTGTCAAAATTGAAGGATCAAACGGACCAGGCCGCCCGGTTCAGGACGGTGATTTGCCTAAACCTTCAGGGAGTAAACCACCTCTTTGAGGGGATCTGCCCCGGCCGTCTGCTCGGGGAACGCCGGGGGGAAGGGGGATTCGGGTATGACCCCATTTTTGTCCCGGACGGGGCTGATCTGACATTTGGGGAGATGACCCTGGATGAAAAAAATCAGTATAGTCATCGTAAAAAGGCCATTACAAAGCTCACTGAATTTCTCACGACACTACCGGATTCAAATTCACTTCCCGGTACAAATACCAATCTCCAACCAGATGGCCAGAATAAAAATTGAACTCCCGGCTCGAAAAGTGGCACAGTTGAATATCCCGGTCCGGATTACAGATATCAATTACGGAAACCATCTCGGACATGATTCCCTTGTCGGGATCCTCCATGAAGCAAGAGTACAATGGTTCAGAATGCTGGGATTCTCAGAACTGGATGTCTATGGCAGTTCCCTGATCATGAGTGAACTGGCCGTGCAGTTCAAAAGTGAATCTTTCTACGGAGATACCCTTCAAATCGGGATTTACCTGGGCGAAGTCTCCCGGGTGAGCCTGGAAATTTTCTACCGGGTGGCGGTCCCTCGAAAGGATCATTTTGACGAGGTGGGACTGGCTAAAACAGGGATGGTTTGTTATGATTACCAGGCTGGGAAGGTCACTTCACTACCTATGAGACTAAAGGAGCAACTCGAAGGCCTGCCGGTAATGCACTGATTTGGTCAGGAGTTCCAGATTTTCCAGCTTTCTTCGGCCTGAATAGACAGCATATCCGATCCATTCTTAATGACCGCCCCCCGCGCCCGGGCCCGAATCAGAAATTCTGTGGGATCTGGATTATATACCAGGTCGAAAAAATAATGATGACGGGATACCAGCGAATAGGGAATATCAGGACAATCGTGCACGTGCGGATACATTCCGACCGGGGTCGTATTGATCACAATGGTGTAGGTTTCAAGTAACTCTTCGGTCAACATGGAGTAATCAATAATCCCCTTTTCGGGACTGGCTGTCCTTGATACATACAAGAATTCTATCCCTTCAGTTTGAAGCACCCATGCTACTGCTCTGGAAGAGCCTCCCGTGCCAAGGATCAGGGCCTTATTTTGTTCGGCCCTCCTTAATGGGAGAAAGGATTCTTTAAAACCGGTGATATCCGTATTAAATCCCTCCCAGATTCCACCACGTATCCGGATACAATTACAAGCCTTAATCCCCGCGGTTTCGGGCGAAATCTTATCCAGGTAGGAAATGATATCGGTCTTGTAGGGAATCGTCACATTGAGCCCACAAAGCTCAGGATCCTGCTTCAGGGGAGGAATTTCTGAAGGAAGATCCTTGATTTCAAAGTTCAGGTAATCTATGCCGGAGAGGTGCTCACGCTGGAATTTCTCCAGGAAATATTTTCTTGAAAATGAATGGCCGAGTGGATTTCCGATCAAACCATAGCGCTTCATCAGGCGTTCTCTTTGTTCAGATAGAGGTGGAAGGTATCTCCGCGAAGTCCGATCCGCATGGCCTCCAGCGAAATGATCTCCGTGGGGGCAATATTTCCGAGGTTGACATTGCAATCAATGAGTTCCAGAAAATACAACTGCTGGGCTTTCTGTGGGGCTTCCCATATGATTTTCTGCTGGGGGATCTGGGTGAGGATTTCCTGGACCAGCCCTTCCCGCACTTCCCCGGTACCGCGGTAAATTCCCACGTTACCAGCTTCCCGGGCTTCAGCAATTACATAGGATGCACCGGCCTCCAGTTCTGCCTTCATCAGTTCAATCCATTTGTAGGGAGGAATAATATGGGTAGCATCCTTACTGCCTACCTCACTCAACACGGTGCCGTACTTGGTCAGCTTTTCAATGTATCCGCATTTTTCTGCGTGGGGAATTGAAATGGATCCATCACTCACTTCCATGTATTTAATCCCGTAATCCTTGCAGATTTCTATATAGTCCTGAAACTGGTTTCTTATCGCAAAGGCTTCAAAGAGGGTCCCTCCGAAATAAACCGGTATATCGTAGGATTGGTAGAGGTCGATCTTCTCCCTTAGATTGGGGGTTACATAAGCCGTACCAAACCCCAGTTTGATCAGATCAATATGGGGATGGGCCGCACTCAGGAAATTCCGGGCCTCTTCCACACTGAGTCCCTTGTCCATAATCATCGTCAGGCCATAGGTGCGGGGTTTCAGTGCTCTGTCGGGGATCTGAGAAAGATTGAAATTCATGGTTGTTTTTTTAGGATGCGCAAAGATACCTTCGGCAGGTGAATAATTCAAAAATCATTCAATGGTCAATGGCCCCGTTTGCGGGAGGTACGGGACTTATGGGAAACGATCATTTCCACCACTGCCGGATGCTTGAGCAGGGAAGGATTGAGTTCAATGAACTGCCTGATCAGGGAAGGGGATTTCTGAATAGAAAGCTCGAGCGAGAGCAGGGCTTCCTTGGATTTTCCAAGGTCAAATAGAATGGCAGATCTATAATAGGAAAAGATGGGTTTATATCCTGTATGCTTTTGGGCGTCCAGCACCTGATCCAGCGCTTCTTCATAATACTGGCCGGCATAAAGGCACTTGACCAATTCCTTCCAACCATTGGTGTTTTTGGGACGGTGCCTGATAAACTGGGTGAAATGACCCACCGCTTCCTGGGTACGGCCCTGCTGGGTAAAGCATTTAGCCAGAGCGAAATGGTAATCCGGTTTGGATTTGTTGATCCTTAACGCACTTTCCAGGTTCTTTATGGCACTCTCCCAGTGGGCTTCACTCATGTACGTACAGGCGATCTTGTAATAGAGATGCCCATCAGAGGTATTGAGATGGGAGGCTTTCCGGTAATGGAAGCGGGCCTGTGCATAGTTCTTCAGCTTGTCATAACAATGCCCCAGAGCTTCATAAATCACCTCCTCCGGCATAGAGAGCTCCAGTACCTTTTGCAGAACCTCAATGGCATCCTTGTAGCGTTGTAGCCGCAAGTAGGCGTCCCCCAGGTTGCGATAGGCATAATCGAATTTCTCATCGATGGCGATCGCATACTGGTACGCGTCAATGCTTTTTTCAAATAATTTGAGTCCCTGGTAGGCAGCTCCCAGATTGAACCAGGCCAGCTGGGAATAGGGATACTGATCGATGATATTTTTGTGCAACCGGATACTTTCTTCATTTCTGCCGGTATAATCGGTCCAGAAACAAATTTTGTAGAGCGCTTCCTCGTTGATCGGATCCTGTTCCAGGATCAGCTTCAGGCAGTTGAACACCTTATCAAATTCCTCATAATCATCATATACGTCAGCCAGTTCAAAAAGCAGTTCAATTTTTTCTTCCCCGTCAAAAACCAGTACCGCTTCTTCCAGCAGGGCTGCTGCCTTGTCCTGGTTATCCAGGGCCAAATATGCATCAGTTTTTAAAATGTAAATATTGATATCATTGGCATCAAGTAATTCCGCCTTTGCAAGGACCGAGAGCGATTCCCGGTAGCATCGTGTAGCGATGAGCAGGTCCGCCTTTTTGATCAACAGAGTGGCTGAATAGGGAAATTGTGCGGCCGCAAAATCTGCTGCCTCCATGGCTGCAGCCAGGTCATCGTTTTCGTCAAAATAGTCAATGATTCTTTCGAAAGATTCTTCGTCTATGAAGCTGAACTTCTTTCCGCTCCTGAAATTCTGATACTGGAGCAACAGTTCCTTCATATCCTCTCTGTTCTGCTGGTAGGGTCTCTCCTTCATACAATGCCTAAATTAAATGATATTTTTCAGAAATGAGGCACGATTTATGGTATAAGTTGCATGATCTCAATTATTTTAGGGAAAGTTTGAGATTACCGGATTTTTTTTCTACTTTTGTTAAGATAAAACTAATATTTTTTAATGAACAGGTGTTCCAAAATAACATTAACCCTTTTGTTTTCCTGTGGGATATTGGTTTTTGCTTTAGCGGACAGAGGCGGGTTTTTGAAAAAGGATAAGGCCAAAGTGAACATCACTACTCACGGAACCCTAAAAAATTCAATTGCCTTCAACCTGAAATCCGGCCTTAAGTTCAGGGGAGGGTTTTTTACCGACCGTGAACTGATTGGAAACAGCCTGATCAGTAACAGTTATGTTTCTTATCAAAAAGGAAACACCTTCTATGTGCTTCCCTACAAGCAAAGGATCGTGATTCCGCAATACTCCCAAAAAGACGGATTTAAGCTGATCATCCGGTCCAGAAAATAGATATTTAGATTTTTTGAATTCATACAGCCTGCACAAGTTGCGGGCTTTTTTTTCAATCATCCGTGCAATTCAGCATCGTACTAATCCGTGAAACAGTCCCCCCAGGGGGATCCCTCTTCCCTATTGCGGCTCAGCGATGTTTTACTTCACTATAGGGCATCACCCGGTATCCGGATTTCGGGATTTCGAACTTGCTTGAAGGCACACTTTCCTGATCCACCTTTGTTAAGGTAAATGTATAGACTCCGCTGGGCCTTTGCATTTCATATTGCACAGGCAGGCCCGGGAGGGATTGAAATCGCGGATCATAATCCTGGTTACCCAGGGTGACTTCCCGAGTATAATATACTGTAAAGGTGGAACCGTCCTTGAGCTTTCCAATGACCTTGGTGCAATTATAAGCACCGATTCTGCGAGTTTCTCCCGTATTTTGAAAGACAATGTCCTGAAATTTCTGGTTATTGTCCTGCCATTCCTGGGGAGAAAGGGTAATCATCAAATTCTGGCCGCTGTATTCCTTGAGTATGACCCCGCTTCCTGTTGCTGCATCATGGATGGTAGCCTCCTTTCCAAGACCGCTGGTCATTTCTGTCCTGCTCTTATTACCACTTAGGAATACAGTATAGGTCGCGCCCTGAAGCCCCCCGTTTGTGGGTGCTTTCGGGTTGGCAGATTCTACTGAAATGGAATAGGTAAGGGTACCTTCAGTAAGGACTTTTTGTGCATGCAGTCCGGTACTCCAGCACGCCATCAGTATAATTGATGTAAATGATTGCAATTTCATGGAATTCAATTTAATCCTAAAATTGACAATTAGACCGATTTTTCCACCTGGAGTTTGTGACAGTTTTCTTAAAATTCCCGGGCCTATTTTTTCCGGTTGTCAGTCCTTTGCTTCAGATCCTT
>JAJXYG010000150.1:4905-6928 GCA_021780705.1 Bacteroidota bacterium | reverse complement strand
TTTTCCAGTATCCCGCAGGAGAAAATGGGTATTTGAAATGAGTACTGGATTTTTTGGATGGAAGGAAACGAGTAGGGAAGCCGTAAGAAACAATAAAAAAAGGGCTCCCTTCCAATTTGATTTTGATCCCATAAAGCAATCTTTTTAGAATTTTATGTGCAATTTAAGCGATTTGAAGGGAACCTGGTCGAATTCAAGTTCCGTTGTATTTTGAAATTTCGGAAGGCATACAGAGGTTCCTTTGCCTTTTAGGTGAGGTAACCGGCCTTTACCCCTATGGCATTTGGATGGTAGCTATTAGGGGGGAGGTATTGCCAGGCTAAAGGATTCAATGTGGGAGGTTTGGACTTCGATAAGTATCTTTATCAAAAATCAAATAAGGATGTACCAATTAAAGAAAGTTAGCCATCAGGAGGCATTTAAAATGATCAAGGTGATCGTGAAAGAAGCCGAAAGAATAAATAAGGATGTGGCTGTGGCCATCAGTGGCCCGGAGGGTGAAATTATTATGTTCGTGAGGATGGATGGAGCAGCAGGGGCGGCTGCTACTATTGCTCAGAACAAGGCGTATACCTGCGCCCGGGATCGAAAATCCACCCGAGAGATGAGAGAATTCATGCATGGGAAGAACCGGCCACCCGCATTTTGGGGGGATATGGGCATTACCGGATTTGGCGGCGGGCTTCCTATAATAGCAGATAATAAAGTTATTGGCGGGATTGGGGTCAGTGGACTATCTGAGGAGGAAGATGAACGCCTTGCAAAATTGGGGATAGACAGCCTTCAAGGTAAATAGGAAGTCTGATCCGGGGGAACTCAGCCCACATCTGTGCTGAAAAAATTAACCAATCCTGGATGCTCCATATCCTGAATTAAAATGACAAATAACCTACCACTAATGGCCTTTTCCACTCTGGGTTGTCCGGATTGGAACTTGTTGGAAATTGCGGATTTTGCAGCTGCGCATGGGTTTAATGGAATCGAAGTTAGAGGACTTGAACGTGAAATGAATCTTACCCAAAGCAAGGAATTTCGCACACCACGTGCAATTGCGGGTAGCCTGGCCACGCTAAAGGATAGGAACTTGAATTTTGTGGCTCTGGGATCTTCTGCCCAATTGCATATTGGTGAACCCAATCTGCGGAAGACCCAACTCGATGAGGGAAAAAGGTTCGTGGATTTGGCCCACGAAATCGAATGCCCTTTTGTAAGGGTTTTCCCCAATAAACTGGATGAAGGTCCGGTCAAATCAATGGCACTTGATCTGATAATATCAGGCATGCTGGAACTGGCTGACTACGCTGAAGGAAGCGGAGTTTGTGTGTTATTGGAAACCCATGGCGATTTATTACAAACTGAGGATATTGTTGCGGTTATGCAGCAAGTAATGAGCGAGCAAACCGGCCTTTTGTGGGATGTTACCAATGTGTGGTCGGCCACAGGAGAAGACCCGGGGAGCCTGTATCCAAAGATCCGGGAATTTACTCGTCACCTCCATATTAAAGATATGGAATGGGTCGATGGGAAAATCAGATATATGAGATTAGGAAAGGGAATTGTACCTCTTTCTTCTGCTATCCATTCTTTATTGGAAGGGGGATACCGTGGGTATTTTTGTTTTGAATGGGAAAAATTGTGGCATGAAGAGATAGGTGATCCAGCGATAGCGATCTCTGAATTTACCAAAATCTTGCCCGGATATATCAAATAGAAATTGTTAAGAATGACAACTGCAAGAAATCTCCTTGCGGTGAAGCACCATTTTAAAATTTTTGATATGAAAATATTTAGAACCCTCATCCTGCTTTTTTGGATTCAATCCATTTTTTCCTTAAATGCCCATGCGCAGCCGAAGCAATTTCGGGCCTTACTGGTCACTACCACCCGGGGCTGGCACCATGAATCCATTAGTGCGGGGGTATTGGCAATTCAGGAACTGGGGCGAAAACACTTTTTTGATGTACAGCTATTTGAAGATCCTCACAGTTTTACTGATCAATTTCTTAAAAATTTTGATGTCTTC
>JAJXYG010000150.1:0-4895 GCA_021780705.1 Bacteroidota bacterium | reverse complement strand
TTCAATCCACGCCCCCGCGCAGGGGGCGACCTTTTTTTTCGTTTCTTTTTTGATGGAAAAATTACTAAAGTTTATTATGTTTCCAAAGACTTCACATTCAATCAATTTCTTAAAAATTTTGATGTCTTCATTTTTCTTAATACGACCGGGGATATTTTTGATTCTGCCCAGCAAAAAGTCATGGAACGGTTTATAGAATCAGGAAAAGGATTTGTTGGGATCCATTCTGCTTCCGATACCGAATATGGATGGCCCTGGTATACCCAACTGGTCGGAAGGATGTTTCATATCCATCCGGTAATTCAAACTGCCAAATTGCAGGTAATTGATAAGGATTTTCCCGGATTACGCGGCTTCACCGACAATACCCTTTGGACGGACGAATGGTATGAATTTGGCCCGGAAACAGTTTCGGGCCTGCACTATATTCTGGCTGTCGATGAATCCTCCTACAATCCCAAGGTGCAATGGCCGGGAAAATCCGGAGTAGGTATGGGAAAATTTCATCCCATTGCATGGTACCATGATTATGATGGAGGGAGGGCATTCTATACGGCACTGGGTCATATGCCAGAAGATTTCAGTGATCCTGCTTTTTTAAATCATATTTTTGCCGGGATTTTCTGGGCGGCAACTGGCAGGAAATGATTCACTAAAACCTGAATTATGAAAAAATTTCGTTGGGATCTCATCGGTATATTTGGAGGAGTAGTAGGGGTGGCTATGGGGGTAATTGCCGTATTAAGGGCAGGAGGACCCCAAAGCGTGCAAATTGCCATTGCCATGGTGTTAGTTTTTGGCGCTATGGGCGTATTGCTCTACAAATTATTGTGGCAACCGAGATTCAATGTAAGAAGGTTGCAGAAAAGTGGTATTCCGGCGCGGGGTAAGATCCTTCATGTTCAGGAAACCAATGTCAGTGTGAACAATAACCCACAATTAAAATTGGAGATTGAACTGACCAATAAGGATGGAAAGACCTATACGGCCCATTGCAAAACCATAGTGTCCAAGAAATCTCCTGTTTTCTTCCAACCTGGAAAGGAAGTAAAGGTGAAGGTAGACCCATCCAATGAGAAGAACATCATTATTGATGCCTTTTGAACACAGCAGGTTTCCCCGATTGAGGCAAAAAATTCCCTTCCTTATAATCACCTCGTTTTTTCCTGGAATTGCACCATATTTTAGATTTTTGTTTTGAAATCCGGGACAACGGCAGATATATGCAGGAAGTAAATTTCTTAGGAATTGTATTTGTGGATGCAATATATATACCTCTTCATAATAGGGCAGAAGAGGGTCAAAATCCAATGAAATTCGAGACAGAGTTGGCCAATTTTTCATTGTTAAATTTCGTAGGTGATCCTGTATGAGCCCAGGGGGTATTTTACACTTGTTTTCCAACCTGGGAAATGAGGCTTGGTTTAATGGGAAGTAGGGTGGTCTTTGACTATTTATTGGGGAATCCCAATACTTGTTATCTTCGCAAATAATTGATATTTAATTTATAACGCGGCCCCCAAATAATTACTAATGAGTAAGCATTATGTATTAAGGGTTATCAAATTCCTTTTTTTTGCCCTGATTTTTGTCCGGGTCTCTGCGCAGACTTCCTCCGGGGTAAATCCGCAGGTCAAAGATTCCACTGGTAATTCCGGTATGGTGAAGACCCGGTATTTCAAGCCGGCTTCCCTCATTATCCCTGGGGCATTTGTAATATATGTAGGATTGAAGCCTGTAGTCAGCGGGATTAGGGATTTGGACAATAATATCATGTCTTCGGTCATGGCCAGGTATCCTGATTTCCATACCAATGCTGCCGATTATCTGATGTGGGCTCCTACTGCTTCCATTTATACCTTTGATGCTTTTAAAATGAAAACTACCCATAATTTTAAGGATCACCTGATTTTGGATGCCGGATCTATTCTCGTAACAGGGGGCGCTGGGTTCGTAATGAGAAAGATTGCAGCCCATATTCCCTCTTATTCAAATAAGGGTACTGAATTTCCTTCCGGGCATACTGCCAATGCATTTCGAGGCGCAGAGATTGTGCACCAGGAATTAAGGTATACCCATCCCGTGTGGAGTTATTCCGGATACCTTGTGGCCACTTCAGTGGGACTCCTCAGGATCTATAATAAAAATCATCTTTTCACTGAAGTGCTTGCCGGAGCAGCACTGGGAATCCTTTCTACGAAGGCCACCTATTGGCTTTTTGATAAATTCAATCACCCCCGAACACCGAAAAATGTGGCCATTCATTAATCTGGGCTTACTCTCCAGCTGATTTATTCCTTATCACGCCCTTCCTTTTGCCTGGTTGTTAAAATATGAGATTGATAATCCAAATTTAACTGATTTTCCAAATTTCATCTTTTGGCACGGCCTGCTTTTTGTAATAATTGATCCAATAAATTCAAACCCTTATTCATTCACAATTAAATGATTCATGCCATGAACAAAAATGAAGCGCTCAAATTAAACGAACAGATGTTGGAAGCGTGGAACAAACACGATGTTGAAAAATTTATCGGCCTCTGCAATGAGAATGCCATTTGGAAGATCAATAACGGCGAGGAAATATTCCGTGGTAAAAAGGAAATCAGGGAATATTTCAACCATTGGAAAATGGCCTTTCCCGATTTGCGCCTGAAAGCGGACCATACTATGTATGAGGATGAACAACTATGCGTAGAATACCAGCTGACGGGAACGCAAAATGGCAAGTTGGAACTCAGGAAAGGAATGATCGAGATTGATCCGACCCATAAGAAAATCAGCGTCTGTGGGAATTATCGTGCCACGATCAAAAATGGAAAATTTGCTGAAACCTACCTTTTTACAGACAGGCTTTCCCTGTTTGAGCAATTGGGGGTGGAAAGCGAGTTAATGCATCATGCTTAAAGTTGGGGTTTTTTGGTTATCAAAATGAAGTGACGGGCCATAATCTGAGCCCGTCATTTCATTATATTATTTGATTTCTCCTAAAATACAAATGAGAAGTATGTGCGATACGATTTTAAGACGCATATGCGGGCCTGTATTACATGGTGAACAATGGCCTTGTCAAGGATAGTCCCAGCGATAATGGGATTAATTTTGGTTAGCCTAAAGTACAATTTCAAAGTAAACATTACCTGGCTGGTAGCCTAAAAGAATAAGGGCTTCAAAATAGAATGAAACCCTTATTACACTTTCAACTTAAAAAAGAGGATTCTAATTGAGAATCGCATCCCCGATTGCCCAGGGAATTTCATTATTACTGTTTCAGGAAGTCTACAATCTTATCCCTTTCCTTATCGGTGAGAAGGGCACGGGATTGCATGTGCATTCCGATTGTTTCCCACTGTTCAGGTGAAAAAGTAGAAGGGGAGGGAGTATTATGGCACCTTTGACAATTTTCGGCCCACAATTGTGCTCCTGATTTTGCTTCAATTTTTTGGCTGGCTGTACAACTTCCCATGGCTACCACTACGGCGGTGGCCAGGCTTATTGCAGCAACGATCTTTGTTTTAGTATTTATTTGGAATTTCATGACTTTTTAAATTTTATAATTCTATGGAATATTGAAGGTACATAGTATTGGATTGATTGATTTCACCAGGGGTGCCTCCTAAATTCAGGTCAGAGGTATTGGTGGTCTTGATGGCTTCATAAGAAAATTTAATCACAGTTCTCCAGGTGAGCCAATAGTTTAGGCCAAAGGTAAGCGCATTGGATTTTGCACCCCAAATTGAATTGGCCGGGGTGGTATAATTTCCGTACCGTGCGGCGATTTCAAAATTCTTTACTACGTTATTTTCAGAATAAGAGGGTCTTAATGCTGCCTGGATGAATCCGGCTGTGGAATGGTTGGTGAATGAGTAAGAGTTGTTGCTGTTAGGGTCGGTATAATTGGCGTGGGTCAGATTCATGATATTGTACTGGCCCTTAATGTTAAGCTGGAAGGGTTGAATGTTTTCTACCAGGTTCATGTCGATCGCGTACATATTTGCTGCAACTTTTTGATAAGCCGTTCCCTGGTCTCCCACCTTTCCGGTAAGGGCTGAAAGACCCAGTTCAAGAGAGGAATTTGAAAATGGAAGCCATCCTAACCTCGCAGTTAAGAGTTTATTATTGTTATTGTCGACAATACCGGTGGATTGTAATTCTCCGTCTGGCAATAATTGCATGCCATTAGTTAGCGAAACGTCATAATTGAATTTCATATTTCCAGCCTGCCAGCCTCCTTCAGCTTCCACACCATAATCCGAGGTAGGAGGCACATCGGCTAATCCAATAGGATCTGTAGCCAATTTGTCGATCCATCCTGCAGCGAGGTGTTTTGAATAGAATCCATAGGGGATGACCAGGTATCCTGCACGCAGGATCAGCCCTGGTGCGGCAAAATAGGAAACATCTGCCCAGTTTACCCCTAGCTGGTCGCCTGCAAAGGAAGGCTCAAATTCCATAAGGAATTTCTTACCATGTCTCCATAGGAACATGGGACTGAATTCATAGTGGTCCGCATCTGCCAGACTATTGGTTTTTGAAATGGTAGTGTTTCCAAGGTAGGTGTCCTTTGTCTTGTTTGCCGCGAAGCCCACAGTGAGCAAGCCTACGACCATTAAATGGCTTTCACGGTGCTTGCTGAAAGTCACCTGGTTTTCAAGATTAGTAACACGGTCTAACAAGGAGGAATCCACTACAACTTGTTGTGCCACGGCATTCATAGCGAACATTGTACATGCTGTTACAGACAGCCATGTGAAGATTTTTAATTTCATGATGATTTATTTTTTGTGTTTTGCAAGTGTGCGTATATAATTAACCAATTCCCAACGTTGATTGTCCGTAAGGGTTGTTTTATAAGAAGGCATGGGGCTTCGACCTGTGGTCATTTTCCAATAAAT
>JAJXYG010000319.1 GCA_021780705.1 Bacteroidota bacterium | reverse complement strand
AAAAATGTAAAGGCTATAGTAAAAAATATCAGCCAACAATTGCATAATTTTTATGAAGGGGATGGTTGGGTTACCTGGAATTTCAATAAAAAAATCCTGACCTTAAGCCCGGCGGACGCATTCAAAAAAGTCCAGGGTTTATCCCATCATATTGCAGGACAGGTGGCACATTTGACAGCCTGGAGAAATTTTGTAACTGAGAAGCTTTCTGGAAACTCCAAATTTGATATAAAGGATAATTCGACACAAGACTGGCCCGAGCCAGTGGATTGGGATCAGGTCCGGGAAGATTTCCGGGTTTCCCAGCAACGGTTACTGGACGCAATAGCCCATTTTCCTGCCAAGAACTGGAATGGTACCGTGCCCGGGAGGAATTATTCCTTCCTGTTTATGGTCAACGGCATCCTCGAACATGATTATTATCACTATGGACAAATAGGGGTGCTGCTTGCCGCGATTCGGAAAATTGAGGCCTGAGGTTTTCCAGTGTGGTTACTAAAATTACCTTAGCAATCATTTTGGTTTACCGAATCCTGCTTGCTGATTGTTTAGTGGTTCAGTCATGGATACTCTGGCAGATCTCACTTGAACCAATACCCTAACGATAGAGAAATGTTTCGGGTCTTAGCCTTATCCCCGTCATTGATGGCTCCCTGCGTGCCCAAAAGATTTCTCATTCCCAGGTCGTAGCCCAGGGACACATCCCATTTCTTGTTAAACCTTACGCCCGCCTTAAATCCGGCACCATAATCCATTCGGGCAAAGTCCCCGGTGGAGCCAAAGGTTACCGCTACATCATTTTGCCCGGTAGTCTTGAATTTTCCGGACAGGGCATAGGAAACCCAGGGACCCAATCCCACATGGTAGGCGCTTTGGGACTTCCCGATCCGGGCGTAATAATTGACCATGACCGGGACCTCCAGGTAGTTGAGCCGGGTGCGTGTAACGGTAGTTCCATTCTTTTCCTTTCCCCCTTTTCCCACATATTCAAGTCCTTCAGAAAGTAACAGCGATATTTTGGGGCTTCCTTTGGCAGGGGTCTTAGGAGAACCCCAAAAACTGGGTGCAAAGGCCGTATTCTTCAGGTCATATTGGGAAGGATCGTATACAGTGCCCGCATTCTTGTCATAGAACAAATCGGTAATGGGCCAAAATATGTCATTGATGAAATCCTCCATCAGCAAATAGGTGATGTTTTCATACTGAACGCTGAGCGGAGGGGCATAAGGGGAAGGGCCCGTATAACGGATTTTGTTGTCATCTATGGAACCTTCGGCGGCTTCGTGGAGTTCGGTGCAACCTATAGAACCCATTACAAGTAGAGCCGCTATATACACCAAATAGGACGGTAACTTTTTCATAATGAGAGATTTTGATATTTCAAAGTTGTATTTTGATGTCATCGATGATGAATAATCAGTGTTTTAGCAAAGGACCTAACCCTCTGGGTTTCAATTCAGGTTTTGGAGACGCCCACAGTAGGTAGCGAACCAGGAAAACAAGGAGCCATTCTATCTGAGGTGGTAGCCACGCGATTTTTTAAAGGCAGGTGTTTTGTAAGGTGGAAATATCAGCGAATCCTTCTACTCGATTTCCTTATCCTTTAAAGATTAAATTTCAATAAGCAACCAGGTTTTATCAATACCTACTTCTAACTATTTTTTGGTACCAGGGATAATAACAGGGGAGAAGTCTGGAGTGACCTCTGCAAGGTAGGAAGGGTGGGGTGGGCTGGGGTTAAGCGAGTCCCTGTTCCTTGGCAAAATTCAAAAGCCCTACGGGGCTATGGATATTGAGCTTACGCGAAATATTTCTTCTGTGTGCATTGATTGTAAATTCACTAACAAACAGCTTTTCACTGATCTCTTTGCTAGTCAGCCCACTGGTGATCATCCGGATAATTTCCACCTCGCGTTTGGTGAGCTGGTATTTCTTCATGAAATTGTCTATAAAGAAGGGTGAGATGTCAGACACCTGTGAATTTTGTTCCTGGAACCATAGCTGGCCACCCATTACTGTTTCGATTGCTTCCCGCAATTCCTGTACGGAGCAACTTTTTGGCATAAATCCCCGAGCCCCAAGATCCCTGATTTCCCGGATGAGTTCCGGCTGGTAATAACTTGAAATAATTACCACCTTCATCATTGGATAATTCTGCCGCAGGAATTTGAGACTTTCTATTCCATTTATATTGGGCATATTCAAATCCAGCAAAATGAGGTCCGGGGTATGAAACTGAAGGCTGTCTATTAATTCCCGTCCATTAAGCACCTTGGCTATCACTTCAATTCCTTCGATCTTTTCCAATAGGGACCCAAGGCCATCGAGCAGCATGGGGTGATCATCGGCAATAATAAGTTGTATAGGCTTCATTCTGAGGACCGGGTTTTGACATCAGTAGTCCAAAAACAATAGCACAAATATCGGTGATGAAGATGTTGAATTCTGCAGGACCTATATCGGCCCCTACCTTTAGAAAATATTTATTAGGTCGGAAGTTCGACCACCACCAGGGTTCCCCCATCCCGTTTTTTATTTATCTCAAAGGTGCCTTTAAGATACGCAATTTTGGATTGAATGGAGTGTAATCCTTGTCCATTCCCGGTTATGTGCTCAGGTATACCGGATCCGTTGTCTTCAATGATGAGGGAAATTCCCTTTTGATGTTCAATCAATTCCAGTATGGCATGGGTTGCATTGGCGTGTTTTATTGTGTTATTGAGCAGTTCCTGAATAATTCGGTACAGGTGATTGAGAATGGATACTTCATATTTGTGGGTATTTTCAAAGCCAATCAGGACGGTTTCAAGACTCAGTTTTCCGGATAGATTGATCGTTTCGGCGAGTTCCTCCACCGCCTTTTTAAATCCGTATTTTTCAATAGCCATTGGGGTCAGCCGGTGGGAGAGGTCGCGCACGATTACGGTAACATTTGAAAGGATCTCCCGAACTTTTCCCAGCCTTCTTTCTTCACTGGAATCCTGTGGATAAGCTGTCGTCAGGGATGATATATTCAAGGAAGCCAGTGATAATAGCGATCCTACCTCGTCGTGGAGTTGATCTGCAATTTTTCTCCTTTCATTTTCTTCTGCTTCCATTACTCCCTTGATCTCTGAAATCCGGTGCGCTTCTTCCAGATGCTGAATTTTGCTGGATTGAATGGCCAATTCCTGGCGGTTACGTACCTGGCGGAAATAAAAAACGATCACCAGAAGCAGGATGATAATGCTGCTCAATACTATAATGGATCCATAAAATACACGCTGCTTTTTATTGATGGCTATCCGAAGAGTCGTTTCCCTTTGGAGATGGGCAATTTTCTGCTGTTCCTCCTGCATGTTGAATTTGGTCTGTAGTTCTTCAATGGCCCTATAGCGCTTCAGGTTGGTAAGAGAATCCTTAATAAGGTAAAAAGTGTCCAGGGTACTGACCAGTGCCGGGTAGTTGCGTTTGGCCCTAAGTAATTCGGCTTCATCCTGGTAGTAGTAATAACCGGTCGCATTGTAATGGCCTCCATGCAACCGGCGGCTTAAATTGTCCAGGACTTCGGATGCCTTTGATAGGGTTCCGGTTTCAATGAGTGCTCGTGCATAATAGATCTCCGGAGGAATAATATAGAGTCCTTCGGTATTGCCTTTTTCAAGCGCGGTCCGGAAATAGTTCAGGGCCTCCTCATATTTTTTCTGGTGTTCCTTCAAGAGGCCTGCTGCAATGAAATAACTTATATAGGGGATCTTGTCCTCCGGTAATTTAAATTTCCGGTAACTTTCCTGCAGGTACCGGCTTGCCAAGGGGTAATCCTTCTGATAGGATTTGACAATTGACATCTCTGCGTCAAAATAGGGTGCCTGAACACTTTCAGGATTGGGAGATATCACAGCATCATAAAATAGCTGTGCGAACCGGGCTGCATTGTCATAATCAGTAAGTAGCAGGTCCACCTGCATGAGATTATAATATACACTTGACTTGGCATTTCGGAAGGAGAAATTCGTCCGGTCATATAATCGCGGGGGGTAGCGATTCAGGGAACTGTCACTCGCGATGGTGAGCAGTGAATCGAGTTCCTGCACTTCCTTCAGCGGATCATTTTGGCAATACACCACCGCATAATTATACCGGGCAGTAAAAAGTGCATTTTTATCCGGCAGGTCCCTGGCCAGTGCAATGGCCATGTTCAGGTAATATAGTACTGAATCCGGCCTATTGGTCATAGACATCGCCCTGAAAGTATAGGTGAAGGAGAGATTTTCGCTGTCTCTTGCTGACTGGCAGGCCAAGGTGCTGATCCGGATGTATTTGTCCAGGGAGTCCTTTTTGCCCCATTCCAGATAAAGCAGGATTGTACCTACCAGGCTCTCTCTGAAAAATTCAGGATCAGCCACTGCATTTTCCCTTGCCTCTTTGAAAAGTTGCTCGGCATCAGAAAAATAATTCAGAGACTCCTTTGCCCTTGCCCACCCCATAAGTAGAATATGCACCCAGCGTATATTGTGAGTAGCTTCAATCCGGGGCAGGTACCCATTGAAGAGTGCATAACTTTTTGTAAAGTCTGTTTTGGCAATGTCCTGCATCAGATCACAGGCCTTTTTGAAATTATATTCAGTCAGCGGTTTGGCGGTGAGCGCATTCCACTGGGCCAGTTCATTGGATTCGGCATTGCCCTGAGCATTGCCTGACAAATAAAAAAGTGTACCGATTAATATCAAACCTATTTTTCTCATAATATGGCTGGAAAGGTTTAATAATGCAAAACTATTGGCCTGGAGATTCCCTGTCGGCTCAAAATTCATCCTTACTGTGCTTACAGCCAATACCCATTGCTAACTAATTTTATCAAGGCTCGGTGACAGCAGACAAATCAGATCCTCTATCCTAAGGTAACGACAATGTGAGTAAAGAAAATGCGCTTTCCCGGACGGGAGGTGATTTGCCTCCCGGCAATGAGTCACTTTCCACCCACCTCAAGCCTACCCATAAAACTTGATTGTATTACAATGATATCTGATAAGTAACCGCGTGAAGCTTCTTTTTGTCCGGGATACTTTCTTTATAAAAGCCTTACAACTTAAATGGATGGCCCTGGATTGGAAAAATCAGGTGGACTTTAAGCCTGTTTTCCCTTTCAAGTTCCTTCTTAATTGTAGCCATATGATCCTCTGGAGGCTTCCGGTGTATCACAATGAGGTTTAATCCCCGAAGGTTTTTGGCGCCAGCCAGTGCGGCTAAATCTTCGAGTTCTTTCATGAGAAACTTCGGGGTCAGGTGTCCGAATAACAAATGATCAGGTTGGTCGTCCGGAAAGGAGGCTTCAATGAATATTCCTTTAAGCAGGTTATTTTTTAGCAGAGGAGTAACCTTTTCCCAAAGGGTGTGCAGGTCGGTGCTTTTTTCCAGGGAATCTTCTCCGGTGTCACCCAGATACAGTAGGTACCTGCCCCTGCTTTTTATCAGAAAGGCCGTACTCTGGATATTGCCATGACTCAAAGGAAATGCCTGGACTGTCATCCCGGTAGGGGGGAGTGGATAAAGGCTGTCCTGATCCATGATTT
The DNA here is from genome assembly GCA_021780705.1 of Bacteroidota bacterium. Taxonomy (GTDB): domain Bacteria; phylum Bacteroidota; class Bacteroidia; order Chitinophagales; family Chitinophagaceae; genus Ginsengibacter. Next base: position 1,429 of record JAJXYG010000319.1, on the reverse strand, counting down.
GATAATGGTACTTGTTGAGGGCCGGTTTTTGGCCCTTATCCCCAAAATTAGCCCAGCTCTCCCATGTGAAATAATGGGTTATCAATGTATGGATAGCCGGGGCCATGGCATAAATAGTCTTATGGCCGTCAGCCGGAGAATTCATGATAAGCCCTGCGACATGGTCGAGGTGAGCATGGGTGATCAAATATCCTTCTATTTGTGTTCTGAGTACCTGGGATGGGGAACCTTTGAATACCCCATTTCTAATCGCTGCCCGGATACCGAAATAAAGGGTTCCGGCGTCCAGGCTGTAGTAGAGATCTGAACCTGCTGGGGCGACCAGGTAAGCAGAAAGATTGCTTTCATCCAACCCTCCGGTAACCCCTAAGGGAACTACCCGGAAGTAGTTTGCTTTTGTGGGTTGCGCACCCACCAGAAGGTGGCAAAATAATAATAATAAAAGAGACAGGGACCTGTACGGCATTGGGATATATTTTCCGCCAAAAGTACATAATGGACCCCAACTGCCTCTTCTGAAGTGGCAGAGTGTCCTGGCAGAATTCATGCGGGGTTATCGAAAAGGAGGGGCACTGGGTTTGGACGCATACTTTAGTTGGAGTCAGCATGCGAATAAGGAGGGATTGCTACTTCTTGCAGGAGGAGTAAAGAAAAATAAACCTTATCTGGAATTAAATGATTAATTTTGTAAGGTAAACTAATAAGTTAATATACTAATACTTGATTTTTGGAAATAGCTGAATTATCCACTTCTCTCAGAACGCTTATTTCAGCCCTTCATAAAGGACTTCGAAAACAGACGTATTCTGTGCATAGCTACTCGATGACTGAAATGGAGACCATCGGACATTTGATGCGAAATTCCTCCCTGCTACCCAGTGAACTGGCCTGGTTAACCAGGGTGAAAACCCAATCAATGTCTCAAATCCTGAAAAAACTGGAAAGTCAGGGTATCCTTATCAGAACTCCTTCAGGCAGTGACAGGAGAAAGACACAAGTCTCCATTACGGTTTCAGGCAGGAAGATGGTTGAAAAGATGAAATATGACCGGGATGAATGGCTGAAGGAATGTATCAGCAAAAATCTGAGTGAACGTGAAATTGGCCTCCTGGTCAAAGTATTACCAGTTTTGGAAAAGATCGCAGCGGAACTGTGAACCTTACCTACCAGGTAAAGGGGTAAAGTCCTGACCAGAAGTTTACATGATTTCTGTCTACAGTGGCGCAACCGAGGAATAGGTAGCGCCCGGATTCACATTCAATTATTAGAATAGGTAAACTGATTAAACCATCCTGTCCCCATGAAGGCATTAAGGAATTTGAGTACATTCAGGGCATTTAGAAATCGAAATTATGCTCTGTTCTTTACCGGGCAGTCCATTTCGCGGATCGGGATGTGGATGCAGCGAACTGCGGTATTATGGGTGGTC
>JAJXYG010000124.1 GCA_021780705.1 Bacteroidota bacterium | reverse complement strand
TTCAACTACGGCACCCAAAAACCTGTGCTGCTGGATCTGAGCGCCAACTTGCGTTACACGGGGGACGATTCATCCCTGCCCGGCAAGGTGCAATTTGTGCTTCCCCCTTCCTCACTTGCCAGCCGCCAGTTTGAACTGGTGAGCGAGGATCCTTCGGCCATCAGCACCATTACCACTCTTACAAAAAGAAATTTTATCAACTATGGCCTTCCAGCCAACCAGGGCGACTACCTGATCATCAGCAATTCAGTGCTTTATGACAATGGTTCGGGAATCAACTATGTGGACCAGTACAGGGCTTACCGGAGTTCGACTCCGGGTGGTTCCTATGATGCCAAGATCTACAACATGGACCAGCTCACTGACCAGTTTGGCTATGGGATCAAAAACTATCCAGGTGCAATAAGGGATTTTATTCAGTATGCCTACAATACCTTTTCTCCAAAGCCCCAATATGTGTTACTGGTTGGGAAGGGAATTACCTATGACCAGTACCGAAGAAACAGAAATAGTATCTATGATGACAAACTGGAACTCGTACCTACGTTTGGAAGCCCTGCTTCCGATGTGCTGCTTGCAGCACCTTATGGAAGCGACGTACCCAGTGTCCCTATCGGAAGGCTCAGTGTGGTCAACGGAAATGAGATCGGCAATTATTTGCAGAAGGTGAAGGAATATGAACAGGCGCAAACTTCCAATATTCAGACCGAAGCACAGAAACTCTGGATGAAAAATATTGTAGAGGTTTCAGGAGGAAGTGACAGCACAGAGACTTCCCTGTTTAATTTCTATCTGGGGCAATATGGTGCCATCCTAAAAGATACGCTCTTCGGTGGCAGCGTATATTCTTTTTCAAAAACCTCCAATTCTGCCATTCAATTATTGTCCAACCAGCAGATCCAGTCCTTGTTCAATAACGGCATAGGGATCCTCAGTTATTTCGGGCATTCCTCTGCCAACCAGCTTGCCTTCAATCTCAGTGATCCTACTACCTATAACAACCAGGGAAGGTATCCTTTCTTTTTTGTGAGTGGCTGTACGGCGGGCAACAATTATATTTTTGATACTACCCGGATTACCCAGAGCAACCTTTCGATATCTGAGAATTTTGTTCTGGCACCGGAACGGGGAAGCATCGGCTTTTTTGCCAGCTCCCATTTAGGGGTTCCGCCTTATTTGTTCACCTATGACATCGACCTTTATAAACAGATCGGGGTCTTAAATTACGGCAATACAATTGGCAATGACATCAAAAATACGATCCTAGCACTCGGAGGTTCTAACTATGCAATGGATTTCCTGAGCAGGTGCAACCTTGAGGAACTCAATCTTCACGGGGACCCGGCCATCCGGATCAATCCCCAACCAAAACCCGATTATGTAATTGAAGATCCGGACGTAGTGATCAACCCCGCTTTTATTTCAATTGCCCAATCAAGCTTCAAATTAAAAGCGACCTCCTATAACCTGGGAAAAGCTGTTAAGGATTCTATCACCTTCCAGGTCAAAAGAACCTATCCGAATGGCACATCAGAAGTAATTTACCGCAAACGAATCCGGGGAATCCAATATGCGGATTCAATCAATATCACCATCCCCATCGTTCCTTCCAGAGACAAAGGGGATAATAAAATCACCGTAACCATTGATGCCGACAATAATGTAGATGAAATGTCGGAAACCAATAACAGCATTACCAAAGACGTATACATTTACGAAGATGAAGCAACCCCATCTTATCCGTACAATTACGCGATCATCAATTCAGGCAACCAGAAACTCTATGCCTCCACTGCCAATCCGGCCAGTACGGCCCAGGATTATGTAATGGAAATTGACACCACGGAGCAATTTAATTCGCCATCCATGGTCACCCGGTCCCTGAACTCCAGCGGTGGGGTCCTGGAATTTGATCCTGGTTTTACCTATACCGACAGTACCGTATATTATTGGAGGGTCGCACTTAAACCGGTTTCAGGTCAGCCAAGCGATTACCATTGGAATACTTCTTCCTTTATTTATCTTCCCAATAGTTCGCTCGGGTCCAACCAATCACACTATTACCAGCACCTGCATTCCGACACCTCAAGAATTCGTCTGGACAGCGCTTCAAGACAATGGAAGTATGATATTGTCAACAATATCATCAACTTCAGGAATGGGGTATTCCCCACAGCCGCGAGCCTAGCTACCGACTTCCAGGGTGATGTCAATGGGGCTGCATTTGTAGAAAGTGTCTGTGGGGTCTCAGGGATTATTTTCAACGTCCTGGATCCGGTTAGCCTGAAACCCTGGATGAATGTGATGGGGGGCACTTCCGGTCTTTATGGAAGTGATCCGGTTTGCGCAACCAACCGGCTGGCCAACTTCCAGTTCAACTTGCTGGATTCAAACAAGCGAAAGGCAGCGGCCCGTTTCCTTTTGGATTCCATACCTAACAATTACATTGTGATTGTCCGCAATATTTCGGGTACGGATTCTACCTCCAATACCTATGCCCCTACCTGGGATGCAGACAGTACCTCCTTGGGTGCGAGCGGCACAATGTATTATGCGCTGAAATCACAGGGTTTTGTTCTCATTGACTCCTTCTACAGGCCACGTTCCTTCATTTTCATGTATCAAAAGAACAACCCGGCCTTCAACCCTGAATTTATATTTTCCAACGGGATTTACGACAAGATTTCCCTGTCACACAATTTCCTGGCTCCGGACTCCCTGGGATATGTCACCTCTCCGGTATTTGGGCCGGCGCAAAATTGGAAACAATTGCATTGGAGAGGCTACAGTCTGGAACCCAATTCCCCGGACAATCCGACGGTACAGGTTATCGGCATTGACTCCTCGGGAAATTCATCTACCCTGATGACCGTAAACAAAAACAACCAGGATGTTGACCTGACCTCAGTTAATGCCTCCAGGTACCCCTATATTCAGTTGAAGCTGAGAGACATCGACAGCGTGAAACTCACCCCTTACCAGCTCTCCTACTGGAGATTAAACTATGATCCCGCACCTGAAGGCGCCCTGAATCCCAATTTATTCTATACTACCAAGGATACCCTGAATCAGGGAGAGACGCTGCATTTCGGCATAGCCTTCAAGGACATCAGTCCCCAGCCCTTCCCCGACAGTATGAAAGTCAGCGTGTCGGTGATCGATAAGAATAATGTAACCCATAATTTGCCTATAGCCAGGCAAAAACCCCTGGCCAGTGGTGATACCATCGCCCTCAGATACGATTTAGATACCCGAAATTATACCGGGGCCAACACCTTGCTGGTGTATTTTAATCCGAAATATGCCCAACCGGAACAGTACCTCTTTAATAATTTCATCTATCAACCCTTCTTCGTAAAAACCGACCAAACCAATCCAGTTATGGATGTCACCTTCGACGGGGTGCATATCCTAAACCGCGACATTGTCTCGGCCAAACCTCATATTGTTATCGGACTTCAAAGCCAGAGCCAGTTCCTGGCCCTTTCGGATACCTCTTTGGTGAACGTCCAGGTACAATTCCCGGATGGAAGCCTGAGATCTTATAAATTTGACAATGATACCCTGAGATTTACTCCGGCCAACCTGGCCAGTGGCAAAAACCAGGCTACTGTGGATTTCTATCCTTCCTTTCTCACACAGGACGGAGACTATGAATTGATTGTTTCGGGAAAAGACGCAGCCAACAATCCTGCAGGACTCCTGAATTATAAAGTGGATTTCAGAATCTTTAACAAGCCGATGATTTCCAACATGCTGAATTACCCCAATCCATTTACCACCTCCACCGCTTTTGTCTTCACCATTACCGGTTCCCAAGTCCCCCAGAATATCAGGATCCAGATCATGACTATCACGGGAAAGATCATTAAGGAAATTACAGAAGATGAACTGGGGCCGTTGCATATCGGTACCAATATCACCCAATACAAATGGGATGGCACCGATATGTATGGACAAAAAGTAGGTAATGGAGTCTATCTCTACCGGGTACTTACCAACCTGAATGGACAATCCTTAAGCAAATTCACGGATAGAGGGGATAATACTGATCGGTATTTCACCAGAGGATACGGAAAAATGTATCTTATGCGATAATGGATTCTTCATAACAGGGCAGCCTTCGAGTTTCCCTGCATTATGGCTGGAAATTCCTTGATACCCACTGCACTCTAAGGGAAATCCCTGATAACCTGACAATAATCAGCCTGAATCAATTAAATTTGATTTGATAAATCAAATTTTAGACAGCCCTGATGAAATCAGTACACTACGATGTTATTATAATCGGTGGAGGCCCTATAGGACTCGCCTGCGGACTGGAAGCCCAAAAAAGAAAACTTTCCTATTGCATTATTGAAAAAGGCGCACTGGTTAACTCAATCTACAATTATCCGGTCAATATGACCTTTTTCAGTACCAGCGAACGCCTGGAAATCGGCGGAATTCCCTTTGTCAGCAATAATGCAAAACCCACACGGGCGGAGGCGCTGGAATATTACCGGAGGGTGGCCGTTTCCGCCAACCTCAATATCCACCTATTTGAAGAAGTATCCCACGTATCCAGGAGAAAGGGAAATTTTCTGGTTACTTCCACCAAAGCGCAGTATCATACAGCCAATATTATCATCGCTACCGGTTTTTATGACATTCCTTACCTGCTGGGCATAAAAGGAGAATCGCTTCCTAAGGTCAAGCACTATTATGATGACCCGCACTTTTATGCCTTTCAGAAGGTGCTTGTGGTGGGGGCGGCAAATTCTGCTGTGGATGCCGCACTTGAAACTTGGAGGAAAGGAGCCAGTGTAACTATGGTAATCAGGGAAGATAAAATCAGCGACCGGGTAAAATACTGGGTGAGACCCGATATCGAAAACCGGATAAAGGAAGGATCCATAAAGGCCTATTTCAATTCAGAATTGCTAGAAATCCGCGAACAGGAGGTGGACATCCGCACCCCGGAAGGCAAGGTCACGATAGAAAATGACTGGGTCCTGGCCATGACAGGCTATCAGCCCAACCTGGACTTCCTAAAGAAGCTTGGAATTCAACTTTCAAAAGACAAGGTGAGAAAACCGGTGGTGAATGAACGCAATAATCAGACTAATGTCGAGGGAATCTACCTGGCAGGAGTAATCTGCGGGGGTATGAATACCCACCGGCTCTTTATTGAAAATTCACGGGAGCATGCTAAAAAAATTATGGCCGATATCAAAAGAAAACGCGCTAAGGCTTCTGCCTAGCGGGATCCTCCTCTTGCCTTCGCATGATATCCCGGTATTTCTTTTCATTTCTCACATAAGTGAAGTGGGTGGAGAGGAAGCCGACTACCGCCGCAAATCCGATTAGAATAAACACGAAATTTTTCCCGCCGGATTCCCAGGCATCGGTAAAAATCTTCAGCAGGAAGAAAGTGACCAGAAAAGCGACCACAGTCCATGCCACACTGAATTGAAAGTAATATTTCCACCTGGGACCGCTTTTCTGCTCCAGCCATTGATCGATGAACCTTCTTTCTGCTTTAGTGATCATATTTTATTTGATTTCAATTTCACCTTTCATATAAAATACACAGGTTCCGGACATCATTACCCGATCCCCCCGTTGGGCACAGAAGATCTTTCCCCCTCTGCGTGACAACTGCAAGGCAGTCATTTTTTCCTTTTGGAGCTTTTCACTCCAGAAAGGAATCAATTGGGAGTGGGCAGACCCGGTGACCGGGTCCTCATTGATTCCTGCAGTTGGCGCAAAGAATCGGGAGACAAAATCCACCTGGTCCCCCCTGGCCGTAACGATGATTTTATATCCGGTCTGAAGGATCTGCGAAAAATCCGGCATGCATTCCCTCACTTCTTTTTCATTGGGAAGTTCTACTAACAGGTCTCTGCTCTTGCTGAGGGAAATAATCTCTGCCCCTCCCAGCGCACTCCTCAGATTCACAGGCGGATTATTGCACTCCGAAGGTTTCCAGGAAGGAAAATCCATCTCGAACAAATCACCGTTTTTGCGAACCTTCAATGGTCCGCTCTGGGATTGGAAGACGAGACTGTCTTTATTTAAGCCCAAAATTTGAAAAATTACATATGACGCCGCCAGGGTGGCATGACCGCAGAGATTGATTTCCACCTCTGGGGTAAACCACCTGATTTCGAAGTCTGATCCACTGTCTTGAGCCGCAGGTACAAAAAATACGGTTTCAGATAAATTGTTCTCAAAGGCAATCTGCTGCATCAGCGTTGCATCCAGCCAATGATCTAGTGGAATGACCGCCGCAGGATTGCCGGAAAAAAGCGTGTCAGTAAATGCGTCGATTTGATAAATGGCAAGATTCATGATTTCACGGATTCCTTTGCAAACGGGTTAAATACCCAAATAGGAGGCAAACTTAAGAAACAATTGCCAATCCCTGTGGAGCAACCTCTCATGTATTCATTTCCCCAATCCCTTCAGATCCAATATCCTTAAGGTCTGGGGGCCACCGAACAGGCTTACTGATCCAGTTTGCGGTTGCGAGTACCATTTCCTTGAGGCAATGCAGGAATTAAGGATCCCATTCAATCTAATTTATTACAGATTTACAAGCCTTTCAGGAAGTTTGTTATTTGCTTAATTGAGAAAATTTAAATCCGTGAAATCCACTTAACAGCTCCTGCTACAGCCTTCAGCGCCCCCCTGGCCTTTCCTTCGGTTCCACTCCTGCTGCTATAACTCAAAAAACCAACTTTGTCCGGATCGTTTGTGAAGACCTATCCCCCTTTCCCGAGTGTCACACAAACTATGAACTGAAAACTCCGCATATTGATGCACTGGCCTGGGACCCCACCAGTAACCCGGGGACAAGCTGAAAGAGAATTCAATACGGATAGGATTCAGCCTTGCCACATTAACAATGTATATCCTTGGTGAGGTCGGGAATCCCAAAGTACGCATCTCTTACCCGCAAACCTAAGAAGTACAGTCCCTGCATTTTTTATGAATGACAAGAAACTCTTCAAA
>JAJXYG010000174.1 GCA_021780705.1 Bacteroidota bacterium | reverse complement strand
GCCATCCTTTCCCTTTTTGGTGGTGGTGGTGGAATCTGTCTTATGACTTGCCCCGCACTTGAGTTCAAAATTCCGGCTGACCCCGTTTTGAGTCAAAAGGTTCGTCCTCACTGCTTCGCCGGTTCCGAGGTTGCGATAATTTACCAGACCGGTAGCATTGGCAGTAAGTCCTGATACAGCAAGCAGGGCACCTGCCAGAATTGATCCACTAATGATACTTTTTTTCTTTTCCATTTTTTGTTTTTTAGATTTTTAAAAAATTGTTTGATATCCTAATAGTAGACGGGTGGAATCATTCCTGACAGGAATGCTGAATTTTTTTTCTTAAAAATTTGTTAGAACGAAAAAGTGCCTTTCCAGGGGGATAAGCGGGCGAGTGTCCTTACCCGAATACCAGGTGGTCAATTGAAGGTGGGAAACCCACTGCCCATACACATACTTAGGAAAGTAACAAGGATCTAATCCTCAGGCAGGCTGTGGATGATTTTATTTTTGAGGGCGGGATTGAGCGTAGGGGCAGTATCACCTGGCTGTTTTTCGCCGAGATGCGCACCCAGGATTCCATCTATTTTTTTGCCTTGGGACTCATAGACCCTGCAGGCTTCACATATTTTCTTATGCACCTTGAGTTGAATGGACTCAGTGACGCTTAGAGGCACCACTGATTTCTTGTCTATCAGTTCAGTGGCCTTCCTGCAGGATAGCACCATAAAATGTATGATCCTTTTCATGCATTACTTTTTAAACCAGTGAAGCTCCAGGCATTTTCTGAGTTGCAATTTTGCCCTGTGCAGTATCTGCCAGAAATTAGTCGGAGCAATCCCCAATTCCTGACAAATTACCTCCCCTTTCTTTCCCTCCAGGTATTTCAGACGTATAGTGGCAAGCCAGTGTTCAGGTAATCCCTCAAGACATGACTGTAACACTCCTTTAAACTCTTCATTATCGAGCAGATGGCTGTCATCGTCCGCCCAGGGGGAAGGGCGTTCCCTGACCCTCCAGGCTCCGCTTTCATCAAACAGGGTGTCCAGCAGATCCCCAGAGGAATCCGGATTCAGGCTGCTTTGGGAAACAACGGGATCCCTGACCTGTTTTCTGAAATAGTCTGCGATCCGGTTGTTGAGGATTCCATAGAGCCAGGTCAGGGGTTCACTTTTCTCTTCAAATTTTTCAAAAGACTGGTAGGCAATCAAAAACAGGTCCTGGATCAGATCCTCGGCGATCTCCTGCTTTCCGCATTTGTGCAGGGCCCATGCATACAGTTTATCCGAATACAATTCCACCCAGCACTTCACCGTGGCAGAAGGATTTCGGGTGTCCATAATGATTTGCATTCGGGATCCTTTAGGATTGACAAGATGTAAAATTATTTTAAAAGAAACCAAAACGGCAATTTAAATAAATTACCGGTCGATCAGGCATTCCAGAGCCCTTTAGGTGGTTCTATACCGGATCAGGCCACACTGATATATTTCACAAAACTGCGTTTGGCTACCGGAAGCAGGGTCTCCTCCATGGGATAGGCCAGTTCTGTTTCGATGCTGTATACGGCTGGATTGGGCAATTCCTTGCGGTTGCGTATCAGTTCCCCTTTGATATTTTCAGCGGTATTGCTCACCGACCGTTTCCACTGCTGGATAAAATCGGTTCGGATTCCCCGGTATTTTTCATTGTGCTTTTCATATATGGTAAGATGGTACTCGTAGGCACTGGTGGTATTGAAATGACCGTCCCCGATCAGCAGATAGCCCTCATGGGTATCGAGAGGCAGGAGGCCCACCGGCTCAATGGTGAGCTTGGCTTCTACAAATTCATATATTTCAGCCCCATTTTGAATGGTGGATTTAATTTTAGTAGCTGAATACTGGACGATTTCTTCAAGTTCCTTCATCAATTCATCATCCTCAATAATCCTTTCATATTCCAACTGGAGTTTCTTCATACTTATCTCGGTGAGTTGTTTGGGAAAGTGTTCCTGCAGGAATTTCCGGTTCTCCCGGAAGGCGATAATATTATTATAATGAAAAATGATATCTGCCAGCGGGGGATATAATTTGTTTTCACTGAAAAAGGAATTTACATGCTGCAGATAGGCAAGCAGGGTGTATTTCTTCAGTTCGAAATCAATGTATCCTTCGGTGAACCAGGTTTCAGAGAGTGATTTCATGATCAGGTTATTTAGGTATGTTCAATACGGCGGATTACGAAAGGCCCATTTTCTACTGAAACGAACCGGAACAAAAATTGTTATCTGTGAAAGATATCTCTTCACAGGATTTCATTCCTTTCTCCATCCCCAAACATTATTAAGGCAAACTAAAGAGGATACAAACCCCAAAGGCAAAGGTTAATTCTACAGGCATAACCACTGGAGTCGCAAAATCCTCCTGCAATTAGTTTCTCTTTTAAAATTAAGGAAATTCTTTTAAGGAAATACCGGGGTAATTTTTCTAATCAAATACAATGGTCTTGTTTCCACTTACAAAAACCCGGTCCTCCAGCACAATTTTAAGTGCATGGGACAAAACCGATTTTTCAATATCCTTTCCGGCAAGGGCCATTCCGGCGGCATCCTGCCGGTGGTCCACCGGGATGACACTCTGGGCAATAATCGGCCCGTCATCCAGCCTGTCATTCACAAAATGCGCGGTGGCTCCGATAATCTTCACCCCCCTCATATAGGCCTGCCTATAAGGGTGGGAACCCTGGAAGGCAGGAAGAAAAGAATGGTGGATATTGATGATCCTGTGCTGAAATTCCCGGACAAACTCAGGGTTGAGCACCCTCATATATTTTGCCAGTACCAGCAGGTCAGGCTGGTATTGATGTAGGAGTAGCAGGATTTGTGCTTCGTGTGCCTCCCTTGAAAGTTCCCCATGAGGGACGTGATGGAAAGGGATCCCGTAATTTTCCGTGAATTGCTTTAAGGTGTCATAATTGCTGATTACGGCCTGGACGGTCGCATTCATCTCATTAAAGTGAATCCGGGTTAATAATTCACTCAGGCAGTGGTATTCCCGGGTCACCAGTATGACCAGTTTTTTCTTCTCCTCTGAGGCAAGGCGGATTCTGGCACCGCCGGGAAGCAGTCTCTTCAGGTCTTCTAAAACCAATGCCGTATCGACCTGCCCGGAGAATTCACTGCGCATGAAAAAATGGTTGTCCTCCTGGCTCACATATTCATCATTGCCAATTATATTCAATTTGTATTTAAAAAGCACCGAGGTAACCTTATAGATCAATCCCGTTTCGTCCCTGCAATCAATCAGTAAAGTGAATTTGGGTGTCATCAGTCCGGCATTTGGTCCTGCCGTAAAGGTACTTCCATCGTTTCAATTGAAACACTTAAGGATTCGGAAAAGAAAATCATGCGGGTCAGGGCACTGCATTGAGGGAAATCACAAAATTGCTCCCTGCCCCAAATTCACTTTCCAGGGTGATCTCCCCTCCCTCCGCCTCAATGAATTCCTTGCTAATGGCTAGACCCAGGCCCGTGCCTTCCATTTTGGTTCCGGGTACCCTGAAGTACCGGTCAAAAATCTTGTCCTTATACTGTGGAGGGATCCCCTGGCCGGTATCTCTCACGGAAAGGCAAACCTTATCACCTTTGGGATACACATGGATAAATATCGTGGATTGCTCATAGGAATGCCGGATGGCATTGGTAATAAGGTTGGTAAGGACCCAGGAAGTCTTTTCACTGTCAGCCTGCAATTTGGGCAGGTCAGGAGGACAGGTAATTTCAATTTTGACTTGCTTTTGTTCCGCCTGGATTTTGGTAGCCCCCACTGCAAAATCCACAATTTCTTTTGGGTCGCAAGGAAGCAGGGTTAACTGGATATTTCCGCTTTCAAGCTGGGTCAGATTGAGCAGTTCCCCGGTAATCTTCAGCAGGCGGTCTGCATCATCTTCAATACTTTTTAGCAGTTCTTTCTGCTCGGAATTCAACGAACCAATCTGTTCGTGTTCCAACAGCTGCACGCTCATCTTGATGGAAGAAATCGGGGTCTTGAATTCATGAGAGACCGTAGCAATAAACCGGGTCTTGGCATAATCCAGTTCTTTGTATTCGGTTACATTCCTCAAGATAATGACGTGACCAATGAGCTTTTTGGCCCTCTCCCCCGTGGGTATTATGGAAATTTGCAGAATTTCCTTTTCAAAATACCCTTCTTTATTGCCGGAAAAAATCTTGAGCGGTTCCCGCGACGTCCCCCCCGCCACCTCTTCTTTCATCAGGTCATGGGTAAGCATGCGTATGAGGTCATTTCGCTTGGACAATTCAGATACCAGCTGGCCAACCAGTTCCGGCTCCTTTAATCCGGATATTTTAATTGCTTCCTGGTTGGCAAAGATCACCCGGAGATTCTCATCCAGTCCGATTACAGGATCCACCATGTTATTAATAAGGGCTTCAATCCTCTTTTTTTCCATCATCAGTCCGCTGAGGCTGCTGTGGTTATACTCCTCCAGTCTTTCAGCCATCGAATTAAAGGACCGGGCCAGTTCTCCAAATTCATTATGGCTTTCAAAATGGACCCGCTGGGAATAATTCTGCAGGGCTATCTGTCGGATACTCCGTGTCAGTTCCCTGATGGGATTGGCTACACTGGAAGGCAGGTTTACCACCAGGACAAAGGCAAACAGGAAACAAACCGTGCCAATGATCGTGATCCAGGAAAAGGCGCTGGAGGCCGTCTTTTTTGCCATTTCGCTTTTGTTGCGGATGGCATTCATATTCATTGCCATTATCCGGAAGATATCCCCCCTGATAGCCGGTAAGTAGCGGGGATCTTCCTGACTGACACGAAATGAATCAAATCTCATCCTTAGATCACGGGTGGCTTCTGGTTCTCCGGGTTCGGTGACATTTTTTTCCTGGTTTTCCAGGTTGGTTTCAAAGGACCTGAGGGCTTCCGGATTGCTGTCCTGAAGAGCCACCAGCATATTTCTGGAATATTCCAGGGTATGATAGTTGGAAAGCAGGATATTCTCCGTATTGGCTTTAAGGGTATCCACATAATAGACCCCTGCAGTGCCTAACAGCAAAATAAACAGGAACAAAATCCCCACCGCTAAAGAGAGTTTGGTCTTAATTTTCATTATGAGAGTATTACCAGGTCAATTTCCACTGCAGTCAGTTTTTTAAGTAGCTCATTAAACACATTGGTCGCCCAAATAATCTTGATCAGCGAAAGATGGGGTTTGCCGATACAGATGGTCGTGATCTTCCTTTGCTCGGCCTGCTGAATGATCTCCTTTGCCACTGCAGGCCCTTCCACCTTGATAATTTCAGCTCCCAGTTCCGTTGCCAGTTTAAAATTATTGATTAAATGTCGTTGTTTGTCCAGTGCGATCCGGTCCCCACTTTCCTTAGGGGTCTGCACATAAAGTACAAACCAATTGCTGTTATAATAATTGGAGAGCCGGGCTGTTTTCCGGATCACATTGCGCGCGGTCTTCTCATTGGTGCTGATACAGGCCAGAAATCGCTCCCTGCGAGGCAGGTTCGCTACATTCACCTCGGATTCCACTTTCCGCTCCACCTGGGAGGCCACCTCCTTGAGGGCCATCTCGCGTAATTGCAAAATGTGTTCCCTTCTGAAAAAGTTATTCAGGGCGGTTTCAATCTTTTCCGCCCGGTAAATCTTTCCCTCCTTCAGCCGGGTGATCAGTTCATCGGCTGTAAGGTCGATGTTCACCACTTCATCAGCCTGGGCCACCACACTGTCGGGGATTCTCTCTTTGACCTCTATACCCGTGATCTTCCTGATGTCCTCATTAAGGCTCTCAATATGCTGAATATTCACCGCCGATATTACATTGATCCCGGAGGAAAGAATTTCCATCACATCCTGCCATCTTTTTTCATTCTTACTGCCTTCAATATTGGTATGGGCGAGTTCATCGACGATCACCACCTCCGGCCTGAGGTTGATGATGGCCTGCACATCCATTTCTTCGAGCTGCTTTCCTTTATAAAATAGCGAACGCCTGGGGATTACCGGAAGTCCGGCCAGCAGTTCCACCGTTTCCTTTCTGTCATGAGATTCCACCAGGCCAATCTTCACATCAATACCGCTCTTCAGCAAGGCATGGGCTTCCTGCAACATCCGGAAGGTTTTCCCCACCCCTGCACTCATCCCGATATAAATTTTAAACTTTCCCCTCCTTGATTTTTTAATCAGTTCCAGGAAATGCTGCACATTTTTATCTCTGCCATCCATGATGAAGAATTTGAGGCCATCGCTGCTGCCTGATCTGGGATCGAGCTAGTATATTTCAAGCGCTTCTGCCTGGTCAACAAGCTTTGAATCCTACTATTAAAATACCGATTTTTCGCCAGTTTTCTCCTGCCCTTCCCTTTCTCGCAAATCTCCCAATATCCAGACATTATCCCATTTTTTTACACAGCGGGTTACTGGATTATTTCAACTGGTCGAGAGCCAGGTTCAGCTTCAGCACATTAATTTTTTCAGGACCCAGGTACCCCAGAAAGGGGGGCTCGGTGCTACGGGCAATCAACCCATATAATTTTTTGGGATTCAGGTGCCGCAATCGTGCAATCCGGTTTACCTGCACCTTTGCCGCCTGGACAGAAATATCAGGGTCAAGTCCGCTGGCGCTTGCCGTGACCAGGTCTGAGGGAATCTCAGACGGACGGACTCCCGGATCATGGAACAGAAAGGTGTCTATCCTGGCCTTTACCGTTGCCAGATACGCCGGGTTGGTAATTCCTTTATTGCTGGCTCCTGATCCGGCTGCATCATATCCCACCGCCGAAGGCCTGGACCAGAAATATCTATCTTGGGTAAACGCTTCTCCGATGTTCGGATAATAGGTTTTGCCGTTTTCGGTTAAAGTGATCCCGTTTCCCTGTCCGGGAGCCAGCTGGGCTGCTGCCCAGACCGCCAGGGTATAGAATCCGCTAAAGAAAAGTAGGAACACTGCGGTCAATCTTAAGGAAGGAATGAAATTTCTTTTCATAATTTATATTTTAAAAGAACA
>JAJXYG010000120.1 GCA_021780705.1 Bacteroidota bacterium | reverse complement strand
TAATCCAAGGAAAGCTGCAATCAATGAGGGTATCATAATCAAGGCACCCAACTTTAGAAAGAAACCCGCATCTACCCTGATACCTTCCCTTCTTACCGCAGCAATCCAAAGAATGGTAGCCAGGGAACCGGTAATGGAAAGATTGGGCCCCAGATCAATGGCAATTACCCAGTAGCTTCTGATCAATGAGGGAAGATTGCCAGAATGGAGCATATGGGCTGCAAGCAGGCCTGATGGTAAATTGTTGGTAAGGTTGCTAATAAGGCCCAGGAGGATCCCGCTTACCCAGGCGGTAGCAGTTGGGGCATGGCTGGCTTGATGGTTCAACCATCCATTTAGCCAATGGACTACCCCGGTACGTGAAAGCGCCTCCACCATCACAAACAATCCAGCCACCAGTGGGATCATGGACCAGGAAATCCCCTTAATTATATTTTTAGGACCTTTCCTGCCGTGTATGGATACCACTATTGCAGTCGCAATTCCCGCAATCAGGGTGGGTAAACCGATTGGAAGTTTCAGGTAGGATACTGCCAAAAGAACCAGGGCCGTAAGGGCAATTCCCACCGCTGTCAGGACCCCTCCTCTGGGAAGGTGAGGAAGTTCCACTGGATCAATTTCACCTGCCGGTAGATTTTTTTTCTGAAGCGAATATAGCAGGAAGAAGGTTATGGATATTGCCAGTACTGATGGTAAAGAGAAGTGAGCCAGCCAGTAAGGCAAATCAGGTAATTTGGATCCATATACCACCAGATTGGCCGGATTGGCTATTGGCAGTACGAAAGACGCCGCGTTGGCTACCCAGGCACAAATCAGCAAATACGGCAACGGAGTCCTGACCTTGGCAGCGCGTACTGCGGCAGCTACTGCAGGGGTGAGTACCACTGCAGTGGCATCATTGGAAAGAAAGGTGGTCACCAAAATCCCCACCAGGTACAAAAGAATAAACAACTTACGTGGAGATCCTCCTGCGTGCAGACACGCATAAGCTGCAAGCCAGTCAAACAATAATTCCTGCCTGGCAAGTTCTGCCAGTAACATCATCCCAATCAGAAAATAATAAACATCCTGCCCTTTTTCAACCCCCTTTAAGGCAAGAACGGGACTTATTAGTCCGGTAATCAACAATAAAAGTGCCCCTCCAGTTATCCATACTGCTTCCGGCCAATCAAATGGCTTTATCAGCATCGCTGCCACCGAAACCAAGAGGATGAGATACACAAACATGTGCGTTCAGGATAGGTATAATAATTGAGACTTTTTTGAATATGTTTTTGAAATTCTGTTAAAGGAAAGCCCTGGTATGATTTGCAAAATAACACTAGGTTGCATTTTACCAGGGCTTCCATTTATTGAGGATGACAGGAAAAACTAGGGTTCAGCAGGTACTTTTAGTATATCGCTGAACCATAATTTTTGGATTCCGGTCGTCCTCACTGGGCACAGGAAAGCGAAAAACCAAATACCTGCCTATTCCTTCCAGATATTATTTTTTCTGTTGATGTCAGGCAATTCGTCATTGGGGTCTAAAACCACCGATTCGAGGGCGGAGGTTGAATTATATTTGAATGTCCAAACACCACCCCGTTCCCAAATCTCCACAGGCAGGCGTATAATCCTGGATTCACCCGACTTTTCAGTAATCTTCACTATAACCGGCATGGAAATTTTCTGCAGATTTTCAATGGTGATCAAAGCTCCGTCAGAAGGGTTGCCATTCACGTAGGTAACGGACTTGACAGATTGATCCAATTTCCAGGTTTTATAAAACCACTCCTTCCAAAACCAGTTAAGGTTATCCCCTGCAGCATCATTCATGGTCCGGAAAAAATCGGTGGGCCTGGGATGCTTGAAAGCCCACCTTCTGATATAGGTTCTAAAGGCATAATCAAAGCGGGATGGCCCTAATACGGTATTGCGAAGCATATTCAAGCCAGCGGCAGTCTTAAAATAATACTGTCCATAATCCCTGAGACCCATAGCTTCCGGAGGGGTCATAAGGGGGTCTTTAGCACGGGTCATTACCCTGGCCATATTTAGGATGGCTCTGTGGGAGGTATCCCCATATTCTCCGTGGTTGAAGTCATTGGAGGCATACCCGTTTATGAAAGTATTCATACCCTCATCCATCCACATATACCGCCTTTCATTAGTACCCACTACCATGGGGAACCAGTTGTGTCCAATTTCATGGGTGACATCATGCCACAGATACGCACCGCCTATGTCGTATCTGCAAAACACAATGCCAGGGTATTCCATACCCAAAGCCACTCCTGCCACTACTGTAGCACTATTCCATGGATATTCAAAATAAGTTTTTGAATAATACTCAATACTATGCTTCAGGTATTGAGCGGCCCGGCCATATTTCTTATACCCTTTGCTTTCGACAGGATAAACTGCCATCGCAATTGCCTTTCTCCCTGAAGGAAGGTTCACCCGGGTGGCATCCCAAATAAAAGCCCGGGAGGCGGCCCAGGAGACGTCCCTGGTATGGTTCATTTTAAAGTGCCACGTCAACATTCCATTTTGCGCAGGTCGGGTAGCAGACTGTCCCACCTCTTTTTTGCTAATGATGGCGATGGAAGAATCGCTTTTACGCGCAATATTTAACCGGGCCATTTCTTTTTCGGTAAGCACCTGGGAGGGATTTTGAAGTACCCCTGATCCGGCCACAATCATTCCTGAAGGTACTGTCACGTAGTAATCGAAATTTCCATAATCACAATAAAACTCGCCCAGCCCCATGTAAGGAAGGGTATTCCATCCCTCCACATCATCGTATACACACATTCTCGGGTACCATTGAGCCAGTTGATAGATGACCCCTTTGCGGGTATACAGCCTTCCCATTCTGTCTGCGCCATATTGGGGGATGGAAAAACTATAGTGGACAGAAATAAGGATTCTGTCTCCATCAGACTTGAGCGCAAATGGCAGGCGGACCTGCATCCTCGTGTCGGTGATCACCGGATCAATCTTGTACCGCTTTCCCCGGTAGATGACTTCCACCTCTCCAATATGGTATCCACCCTTTTTATATCCCTTTACATCAAACCGGTCCCCGGAAATGGGAGTGGCGTCTGCCCCCCTGGAATCCGGCTTAAACAAATTCTGATCCAGTTGCAACCAGAGATAATCCAGTTCATCCGGACTGTTATTTACATATGAAATATCCACTTTTCCGGTCAGGGTGGTATCCGCCTCATTGAGGGTGGCATGAATTACATAATTCGCTTCATTTTGCCAGTATTTGGGCCCAGGGGCACCATTGGAACTTCGGTATACTGTCGCATCACCAGAAAGGAAGGTGGGGTCAAAAACCTGATTTTTCTGATAGAGAGAGGAGGTGTCCTGTGCCTGGACCTGTAGAATCAGGAAGTTACCGGAAAGTATTACCAGCAACCCTGTCAATAATTTTTTCATAACGATTGAATAAGTGTGTAGAATAGTGTGTAAATCAGTACAAAGTTTTAGCGTGGATAAAACTGCAATTAAAAGAATTTGAATTCGAAAAAAGAACCGCTTACATATTTTTGGATTCCTTTACAAGGATTTGTTCAATCTTTCGGTAAGATCCAGGCCGTATTTACGGGAATACTCTTTGGCTTCCTCATAACCTGCATCCGCATGGCGAATAATTCCTATCCCCGGATCATTGCGCAGGACTGTATCCAGTCTGGCGGCCGCTTCCTTAGTGCCATCGGCTACAATTACCATTCCCGCATGAATACTATAGCCCATTCCTACCCCACCCCCATGATGCAGGCTGACCCAACTGGCCCCACCTGCCGTGTTTACCAGGGCGTTGAGAATGGGCCAGTCTGCCACCGCATCGCTTCCATCCAGCATCGCCTCAGTTTCCCTATTGGGACTTGCCACCGATCCTGTGTCAAGATGATCCCTGCCAATTACTATGGGCGCCTTAACTTTCCCAGTGGCTACCAATTCATTGAATGCGAGGCCCGCCAACTGCCTTTCTCCCTGGCCCAGCCAGCAAATTCTGGCGGGCAGGCCCTGAAAAGCAATTCTTTCCCTGGCCATTTGAATCCACCGGACCAAGCCTCTATTTTCAGGAAAGAGCTTCAAAATCACCTCATCAGTCTGGGCAATATCTGAAGGATCCCCACTTAATGCAGCCCATCTGAACGGGCCCTTTCCTTCACAGAACAAGGGACGGATGTAGGCAGGGACAAACCCGGGAAATTCAAAGGCCGACTTTAGCCCTGCCTCAAAGGCCCGCGCCCGCAGGTTGTTTCCATAATCAAAGGTGATGGTACCCAGATGCAAAAAGGTGAGCATCCTTTCGACATGCAGCCGCATACTCTCGTACGCCTTTGCTATATAGCTTTGTGGATCCGAAGAGCGCAGTTGATTGGCCTCTTCAATACGAAGTGTATGAGGCACATAGCCTACCAAAGGGTCATGTGCCGAGGTCTGGTCAGTCAAAATATCCACATCCACCTTTCTTTCTAATAACCTGCCCAGTAGATCCACCGCATTGCAGGGGATTCCTATACTCCAGGCCTTGCCTTCCTGTTTGGCCTGCAAGGCCACATCAATGGCCTGATCGATATCCCCAATCATTTCATCCAGGTACCTGGTCTCCAGTCTTTTTTTAATTCTCCATTCTTCAACCTCAGCAGCAAGGCAAACCCCTTCGTTCATAGTAACTGCCAGGGGCTGGGCTCCCCCCATACCACCCAGTCCTGCAGTCACGGTAAGGGTATTTTTTAGCGATCCCTGAAAATGCTTCGTGGCTATTGCGCCAAAAGTTTCATAGGTACCCTGCACGATTCCCTGGCTTCCAATGTAAATCCATGATCCTGCCGTCATTTGGCCAAACATGATCAGCCCCTTTTTTTCCAATTCATCAAAATGTTCCCAGGTGGCCCATTTAGGCACCAGCTGCGAATTGGAAATAAGCACCCTGGGCGCCCGGCTGTGGGTTTGTAGTATCCCAACCGGTTTGCCACTTTGAATCAACAGGGACTCCTCATTTCCCAGATCCTTTAGCGCACTGATAATCATATCCAGGCTTTCGAAATTCCGGGCTGCCTTGCCTCTTCCCCCGTACACTATCAACTCCTCCGGACGTTCAGCCACCTCGGGATTGAGGTTATTCAATAGCATTCTCAGCGCTGCTTCCTGGGTCCATCCCTTGCAACTGATTTCGGTACCAGTGGGAGTTTTGTACTTTACCGGGTCATATGAATGGGTTGTCATATATAGAATTATTTTTACTTTTTATTGAAAATGAATTGGCATTTTCGCAGCCAATCCGCTAAATTTAGCAGGGAACACCCTAACGGTCAAATCTCGAATTCCCTTAAAAAATTGACTGCTTCCTTCATGTCCGTATGCAGAAACCTGTCAGCCTCATTAAAGGAGACTTTTTCTCTAAAGGCGGCAATCACTTCTTCCAGTACCGGAGAAGTGGTTAGGGGTCTGCGGAATTCAATTGCCTGCACCGCACTCAATAATTCTATAGCAAGGACCTTTTCCACATTATCCACTACACGAAGGCATTTGGTAGCTGCATTGGCTCCCATGCTCACATGATCCTCCTGATTGTTTGAGCTGGAAATGGAATCTACGGAAGCCGGGGTGCATAGTTGTTTATTTTCACTTACCAAACCTGCCGCAGTATATTGGGGAATCATCAACCCGGAATTCAATCCGGGCTCCTTCACCAGGAACAAGGGCAGACTTCGCTGACCACTCAGCAACTGATAGATCCTTCTTTCTGAAATATTGGCAATCTCGCTTAAGGCTATTGCCAGGTAATCCAGCCCTAACGCCAGGGGCTGCCCATGAAAATTGCCTCCACTCAAAATAAGGTCTTCATCCGGGAATATATTGGGATTATCCGTTACAGAATTGATTTCCTTTAAGAAAGTGTCCCGTACAAATTCAAATGCATCCCGGCTGGCACCATGAACCTGTGGAATACACCTGAATGAATAGGGATCCTGCAAGGAGCCCTTTTCTCTCCGGTATATTCCGCTTTGATCAAGTAAAAGTCGCATATGGGCGGCCACCTCTACCTGACCCTTATGGCTGCGTATGGCATGGAGATGTTCATTTAAAGAATCCTTGTTGCCTTCAAAAGCATCAAAGGAAATCGCTGCAATGAGGTTTGCCCATTCCAGCAACCTTTGCGACTTCACCAATGCACTCAGGCCACAGGCGCTCATGAATTGGGTGCCATTGATCAGGGCAAGACCTTCCTTGCTTTTCAACTCCACAGGTGCCCAGCCCATTTTTTTCAGCGCCTCCCCGGACTCCAATTTTTCACCGGAAATCCTCACCTGACCCTGCCCGACTAGGGGGATGCAGAGGTGACTTAAGGGAGCCAGATCCCCTGAGGCTCCCAGGGACCCCTGGGAATAAATCACCGGGTAAACCCCGTTGTTATGCATGTCAATCAACCGCTTGACCACCTCGATACTGACCCCTGAATATCCATAACTCAGGGATTTAATTTTCAGCATCAACATGAGCCTGACAATTTCATCAGGCATTTCCTCACCCATCCCACAGGCATGAGAAAGCAATAAATTGCACTGCAGGGCCTGAAGTTGTTGCCGGTCAATCCGGACGTGTTGTAAAAACCCAAAACCCGTATTTATTCCATAAAAGAGCTCGTCAGACTCCGACAATTTCTGATCCAGATAATCCCTGCACTTAACGATTGCCTCGTGTGCTGCAAATGTCACAGAAACAGCCTGGTCAAACCGGAGGTAATTCTTAACCTGTTCAAAGGTCAAAAGGGTATCGTCCAGGGGAAGATAATTATAACTCATATCCAAGATTTTTTTTACCCAGCAGGTGTTGCTGCTGAGGTGTGCCACTTGCGCATTCCTGCCGACTGCATGTGAAGATAGAGAAATCCTGACAACCCAAAGTCTGGGCTATCTATTATATTTGCGATCAGTGAACGACCACGTTCAAAGAACGTGGCATCGCAGGAATCAGGCGTAGCCTGCTCTAGCGATCTTTTCCTGCTTCACCGCCCCGACCATT
>JAJXYG010000117.1 GCA_021780705.1 Bacteroidota bacterium | reverse complement strand
TACACCGAAAAGGAAATGAGATTGGAATACCCGGCGCCGACAATACCAAAATGTTTTACCAGAAGGTAACTTAGGGGAGTAATCAATACAAACAGGATAATTCCGCTGAGAAGTTCAAAACGCCAATACACAGAAGTGCCTATGATTTGGGCATTGACCCCGGTTCCAAGGTCAACAATCCTGGCCAACCCCAGGAAGAAAAATATCCAAAGAGATTGCAGGTATGCCGGCTTTAGCCCGAAAGTGTGCACCGCATCGGTATAATTCAACCAGACAATTAGAAATATTCCCATTGAGGCGATCAGCAGGTTGATCCCGGATCGCTGGTAAATGAGACTGATCTTCTGGTAATCCTTGTCCTTCCAGGCTTTGGAGAGGGGAGGAATCGAGGCGGCGATAGCCCCTCTTTGCGGGGCTTGCACCAGGCCTGCCACTACGCTGCCTAAGGTGAAGATTCCCACTTCAGCGGCCCCTCTGAGTGACATGATCACAATGGTGTCAATAAATTGGGCAATCATCAGAACCACGCTGCCCACGTAAACCAATCCGGCCAGGGAGAGTATTTTCTTTCGGAATTTTTGGGTAACCCGGCTTACCCGGAAGGTGATATAGAATTCCTTCTCCTTAATCAGGTAGGCAAGGAGCACCAAGGCCACCAGCCCGTAGCCAAATGAATATAATTTGATAAAGGAGTCAAAATTCTGAATCAGATGAAAACTCAGGAGAAATATCAGCGTCGTCGTGAACAGCCGGAAAAGCAGCTCCCTGAGAAAGGTCGTAAGGACGCTTTTTCGGATGTTCCAAGCATAAATCTCAAATAGGTTGAAAAGCAGCAGTGAAAATCCGAAGGGGAACACCCAAAAATAGTATTGGATAAATAGAGGGGAATTGGCACCAAATTTTCGGACGACCAGGCCTTTGAAAATAATCCCACCCAATACTACGAAACAAAATCCCACGAGACTGGTCAAGAGCGACCAGGTGATCAGGTCATTTTTCTTCTTGGGCAGGTTGTCGTTATAATATGGATAAAACTTATAAATAACCGAAATCATCCCCATATTGGCAAAGGCGAACATCAGGTTGCCTACTGCAATAAAAATATTGGTCAGCCCATACTCAGCCGGATCGAAAGGGCTTCCCTGCCGGGTAAAAAGGTAGGTATTAATGAACCCGACGAGGAATCCTGCATACACAAAAAGAGTGGAAATGATACTTTGTCTCCTAATCTGCGACATAATCGGAATTAATCAGCTAAATTATTCTAATTAATTTGATTTGTGTAGACATAGAAATTGGGATCCACCTTCAGTGCTTTGAGGCCGGTCTTCATTTGGCGGTCTTGCTCGGTCGGGTAAATAAACTGCAGCTGTCCCTTGGCGTTATAAATTCTTACCGGCATATGAAAGCCTTTCACGGTATGGGTCCATTTATAGGTGAGTACTCCCTCGTGCAAGGAATACGTAAGCGTTGGGATCATGGTGGTCCTAAGGTATTGATCAAATACTTTTGAAAAGTCAATATGGGCCCGCTTGCTGATATAATTTTCTATCTGGCGGCTGGTTACTGTCTGGTGATAGAAGGTCCGGTTAAGCCCCCAGAGAATACTGCGGAACAGGGAATCATTGTCAATTACCTGCCGGATCGTATGGATCATATTGCTAGCCTTGTAATACATGTCAATTGGACCTTCCTTGTTCACCCCGTAAGGGGTGATTATGGGTTCTTTGTTTTCAATATTTTTTCTGAGTCCGATCAGATAGGTGTCAGCCGCTTTTTTCCCATAATAATATTCCGTGAAAAGAGTCTCGCTGTAATTGGTGAATCCCTCATGAATCCACATATCAGCAATATCCTTGGAGGTGATATTGTTGCCAAACCATTCGTGCCCGCTTTCATGCACAATGATAAAATCCCATTTTAGACCTACCCCCGTTCCTGAAAGGTCATGTCCTAGGTAACCGTTTTCAAAATGGTTTCCGTAGGCTACCGCACTTTGGTGTTCCATGCCGAGATAGGGTGCTTCGACTAGTTTATAGCCATCTTCATAAAATGGATAGGGGCCAAACCAGTATTCAAAGGCTTTCATCATTTTAGGGACCTGGGTAAATTGTCTTTTTGCCTTGGTAAGGTCTGAGTCCAGAACCCAGTAATCAAGGGTAAGGTTTCCCTTCAGTCCTTTGTAAATTTGGGAGAAGTGTACATATTTGCCAATATAGGGAATCAAATCATAATTATTGATAGGATTTACCACCGCCCAGGTATAGGTACTGGTCCCGTCCGGATTTCTCGTCACATTTCTGAGCCTTCCATTGCTGACACTGATAAGTGAGGAAGGGGCTGTGATGTGGATGGAGGCGCTGTCGGGTTCATCGCCCTGGTAGTCCTTGCAGGGATACCAGACACTGGCTCCCAGTCCCTGGCACGCAATGCTGACCCAGGGATTACCCTGGTGATCCCTGGCCCAGACGATACCGCCATCCCATGGTGGATTTTTGGCAATCCGGGGTCGTCCGTGATAATACACAACGATTTTCCTGTCCGACTTGTCCGGTACCCGGATGAAATAGGCATTGCCATCCTCGGTAATTCCATTTCCCAGGGTCGTTTGCACGTCTCTGACCCATTTTTTTATACCATGCCTGTCCAATTTTATTGGTTTATAGAAAACCGCGCTGTCCATGCTAAGGGGACTCTGAAGGTCAATCTGCATCAGGGAGTCGGGGTGTAATACCTTGAAGTTGATGGCATTAAAACCACTTATACTGCTGTCCTGAAGGTTAAAGTGTACATGCAGGTCATAGTGGGTGGCATCCCACCAGGCCCTGTAGGGGCCATTACTGCCTCTCAGCGTATCTGCATGGGTAAATGGCTGGGCCATTACCGCGGATCCAAGGAAAACTACCAAACTTATTAGCAGGACTTTCTTTTTCATGAACTAAATTTATTTTTTCTTACACAAAGATGGCGTTAAAAATGCAAAGGCGAAACCCACTTATAAATCAGCTATTATCCCCTATGGGGTGCCTATGGGTGTTAGGGCTTGCAATGATGTGCCTCTCCTGCAATGCCCATCGCCGCAAAAAAAATATCTTTCGATATAATGAGCAATACGGGATTGCCACACTGGATCCTGCTTTTGCCAAGAACCAGTCCATCATCTGGGAGGTGCATCAGATATATAATACCCTCGTGCAAATTGATGACAGTCTCCACCTGGTGCACTCACTGGCCAAATCCTGGACGATTTCGGACAACGGCCTGGTATATACTTTTCATCTGCGAAGCGACGTGTATTTTCAGGATAATGATGCGTTTCCTGGTGGAAAGGGTCGAAAAATGACTGCCCGGGATGTGGTGTATAGCCTGGGAAGGATCATCGACAAGAATACTGCCAGCAGCGGGGCTTGGATTTTCAACAACCGAGTGGATACCTCCCATCCCTTTACCGCAATTGATGATTCCACCTTTCAATTAAAACTCCTGGCGCCTTTTCATCCGATACTAGGCATATTAAGCATGCAATATTGTTCTATAGTGCCCCATGAGGTGGTGGAGAAATACGGTAGGGATTTTGGGCGCCATCCGTGCGGCACAGGTCCCTTTGAATTCGTGGCATGGGAAGAAGGGCAGGCCCTGATCTTAAGGAAGAACCCCCGGTATTTTGAAAGGGATGAGAAGGGCAACCGGCTGCCCTACCTGGATGGAATCAAGGTGACCTTTCTGGAAAACAAGGCAACCGAGTTTCTGGAGTTTCAGCAGGGAGACCTGGACTTCATGAATGATATAGATGGCTCCTTCAAAGATGAAGTGCTGACCAAGCAGGGACAACTGCGGCCGCAGTGGAAAGGAAAGATTGTCCTTGTAAAACATCCTTATCTCAATATTGAGTACCTCGGCATTCTATGCGATACCACTCTGGATTTGGTCAAACATTCGCCCTTGAGAGATATCCGGGTCAGACAGGCGATCAATTACGGCTTTGACCGCAAGAAAATGATGCTTTATATCCGGAATTCCATTGGGACTCCGGCGGTGAACGGATTTATTCCCAAAGGGTTGCCCAGTTTTGATTCATCAAAAGTAACCGGCTACCATTACGATCCGGCGAAAGCCCTGGAATTATTAAAGGAAGCGGGTTACCCCAACGGTCATGGCCTTCCGGTAATTAAGCTGCTGACCATTCCCATCTATGGGGAAATAGCCAGTTACATTGCCAGCGAACTTCAACAGGTCGGAATCAAAATCCAGGTGGAAACCGTTCAAAAGAGCCTGCTTCTTGAAGAAACGGCTAAATCCGAAGCCCTTTTTTTTCGGGGTAGCTGGATTGCAGATTATCCGGATGCAGAAAACTACCTGAGCGTATTTTATAGCAAGAACCCGGCTCCTCCCAATTACACCCGGTATAAAAATCCCCGCTTTGATGCGTTATATGAAAAGGCCCTGGGTGAAAAGAATGATTCTGTCAGGTATGATACCTACCGCAAAGCCGATCAACTTATGATACGGGACGCCCCGGTGGTTCCTTTATGGTATGATATGGTAATCAGGCTCCAGCAGCCGTATGTCAGGAATTTCATTCCAAACAGCCTCAACTTGCTCGAACTTCGAAGGGTGCGACTTGACGGCCATTAAAGGCAATCAAAGGCTCCGGGGCAGGGGAATGGACGGCAGGGGAATAACCCGAAATCTCAAGGCTGGCCTCACCTCAGCTTTTCTGCAAAAATCTTGCGAAGCTTGTCCATTTTGGGTTTTATTACATAATAACAATAGGGTTGGTCGCCGTGCCTCCTATAATAGTCATGGTGATAGGATTCTGCTTCATAGAAATTGGTAAAGGGTTCGATTGCGGTGACTACCGGTTTGTCAAAGACTCCGGATTGATCCAGAGCTTGTTTATAGGAAAGGGCTTTTTGTTTCTGGTCTTCATTTAAGTAAAAGATCACACTTCGATACTGGGGGCCCTCATCATTTCCCTGCCGGTTCAGGGTGGTGGGGTCATGGGTCTGCCAAAAAACCTCCAGGATTTCATCATAGCTGATGAGTGCCGGATCATATTCTATCCGGATGGCTTCTGCATGTCCGGTATTTTTGCCGCAGACTTCCTCATAGGTGGGATTTGGTACATGGCCTCCGCTATATCCACTGGTTACCTTTTGCACTCCCTTGAGCTGCTGGAAAACTGCTTCTGTACACCAGAAGCAACCGTTTCCAAAAACCGCTGTTTCTATTGTTTGATCCATTTTGGGTTCATTTCAGACAAAATAATGGAATTACCCGGATTTTGGATTTAAATTAACACGACCTCCCTCTATCCGGAATCGACTGTCTTGAAGTAAATCCCCTGGGCACCAGCCAAATTTTGGAAGAAACCCATTCAGGATCAATCGGGCCATAATAGACCATCAGTCTCGCTTTGAGCCGAAATTTTCCAACAGGAACTTTCTGAGTGGTTCCTGAACTTTTTGGGGGTACTTTTTGTGGTAGCGCATAAAGAAAAGTTACCGAAAACGTTTCCGCAAAGGTTTGCGCCCGAAAATGCAGCAAAACGATCATTTTTATAAGAGGGCGCCGCTAAATTTGAAAACAGATTAGCTCATCAGCTTCTAATTCAGGATTCATGAATTTCAAGATCAATCAAATTCAACATGTCGGATTCCCGGTAATGGATATTAAAGTATCGGAAGCATTTTACCAGAAGCTCGGGTTCAAGAATGTGATGGCCTCCAATTACGGGGTAAGAGGGGACAAGGGCAGGACCGTAATGATGGGAAGGGATAATATTGTCATTGAACTTTACCAGATGGGGTTAGATGAAATGATGGAGGTGATCAATAGGCGTAATGGGCATATGGAGCACATCGCTTTCGACGTGAATAACATAGACGATGCCTTCACCCAGATGAAAAAGGCTTCTTTCCGGATTATGGAACCTGAACCCGTCTTTGTACCCTTCTGGAAAAAAGGTTGCAAGTACTTCAATGTGGTAGGTCCTGACGGGGAAATTCTTGAATTCAACCAAATATTATAAGGATTGCCCCTTGATCAGGGTTACCGGCAATAATTGTTCCCTTACAAAAGTCCTTCCGCTAAAAATTTCCATAAGTCGTGAAAAGGCCAATTGGGCCAGTTCCCTGCCACTGGTTTTTACATAAGTGATTTTGGGTTTATACAGTTGGGGGATCAATCCGTTGCTGATGGAAATTACGGCAATTTGATCTGGAATCGAGAGCCCTGCATTTTGAATGGCGATCATCGCCCCTACCAGTGAATTATCCCCAATGCAAAAAATGGTATCAGGAGGATGGGGCTTTCGAAGGGCCCTGGATACCAGTTTTTCCCCTTCCGCGATTTCCTTGTGAAATTGAATTTCTAAAGCAGTGTCAGCCCCGTGCTGGTCAAAATGCTTTTTGAAGGACTCCAGTCTTTTCCGGGTCACACTCACCTGTTCGGAACTGTAGAATAAACCCAATACCCTTTTCCTATGTTTGGAAATGATGGCCCTGGCAGCAATCAATGCAGCCTGCTCATCGTCAAACCGTACCTTATTACACGCTTCAAAGTCGGGTACATTATCGGCAAAAATCACCGGAATCCCCAATTCTTCGATCTTCTTGAAATAGCCAATATCTCGGGTATTGCAGGTAAGGGAAACAAACAGACCATCTACCCGGTTTTGCCGCATGATTTCAAGGTTCTTCAGCTCGGTATCCACCACTTCCCGCGATTGAAGCACCAGCAAAGAATATCCGAATTTCCGTGCTTCTTCTTCCAGGCCTGCGACAAAAGCTTCGTAAAAGAAATTGGTGAAAAAAGGAACGATCACCCCCAATATTTTGCTTTGATTGGTCCGAAGCCGGGTGGCAAAGGTATTGGGCTCATATTGCATGCTCTCAGCCATATGTTTGACCCTTTCCCGGGTAGAAAGAGAAATGTCGGGATGGTCTTTCAATGCCCTTGATACAGTGGAGATACTTAACCCTAGTTTTTCTGCAAGCAGTTTGAGTGTGGTATATTGCTTCATATTTCCGCGATCGAACCTCCTGTAGCAGGGACCCTTTCCGCA
>JAJXYG010000318.1 GCA_021780705.1 Bacteroidota bacterium | reverse complement strand
GTGATCCCGCCGGATGCAAGCAACAGGTCCCCCAGGGTGTAATTTTCTCTCCAATCCACCTGTCCCGGCCTTCTGACATTTCCTTCGATGATCACGTAGCTCTTGTCAGAGAATTCAGCATTGGAGTGGATATACAGAGAGTCCTCATTTTGCAGGTAGATCTTTAGTCCGAATTGCCGCACCGAATCCAGGTTCACCGGAACAGTAGCAGGGGTTCTGCCATGGATGTAGCGAAACAGGGTAGCACTGTGCGGGTAGGCATCCCTTTTCAGTCCTCCGGCATTATCGAGCAGATCCGCCACTGTCATGTGGCTTTTTAACTGGTATTGCCCCGGACGGTTCACTGATCCGTCGATCAGGACCCGGTTGGCAAAGTCGTCCTCAAGCCGGTTGACCACGAACTCATCACTGCCTTGCGGATGGAATTGACTGTATTGGGTGGAGCTCAGGTCTATGACTTTCTTTCCCGTATCGCTCAGACGGACCACGGTAACGGCGCCTCTATACGCAGTGTCCGTAAAACCTCCACAGTATTTCAACAAATCAGAAAAGGTCTCGCCGGGAATCATTTCAAATTTTCCCTCCCGCTTTACATTTCCGGTAATCTTAACCCTTGTATTGAAATAGGGGATTCGTATGATGTCACCATCCTTCAGGGTAAGGTTGTCCTTTTCGTCTCCGTCCACCAGAAAATGATAGAGGTCGGCAGTATCCCGGATCTGATTGTCGCGGATAAGTTGGATATCCCGGTAGCTGCCCATGGGGGTGGGGCCGCCGCACAGGTAGAGCACATTAAACAGGGTCGAAAGGGAGGACACGGTAAAAGTGCCGGGTTTTTTCGCCTGCCCAATCACGGTGACCCGGATGCTTCTGATTTTTCCCAGTGTCACCTGGACCTGGGTTTTACCGGTGGCAATGGCCCGGTAAATGGTGGAAGCGAGCCTGGTACGGATCTTTTCGGTAGCCTGTCTGATCGACAAGCCGGAAACCATGATCGGACCTACCTGGGGGATATAGACCTCTCCGTCCACCATTACTCTAAGATCATATTTTTGTTCGCTGTATCCGTATACTGAAATAATGAGTTCATCCCCTGGTCCCAGGGTGTATCCTTCGGGGGTGGGGATATTCAGATTCGGCTCAAAAACCAGGCTGTTTTCGGCAAAAAGTTCAGAGCCGAAAATCGTCTCATCAGGTTTAAAGGTCTGCACCGGTATGTAGTTATTGGTCGAGTCATAAGGGTGTGGCTGAAAAAGGGAGGATTGAAGGGTCGTATCCGCACCGGATGGATTGGTGCCTGCCATGCCATAATTCTTCATTCGGGAAATCCTGGCCTTTAGCTTGTTCAGCTCACTGGCCGGAAGGCCTTTATTTGTCAGGATGGTAAACAACTGGGATTGCTGGACCCCCGCATCACTGGCTTTTTTCAGCATGGTGGCAATCTGGTCATCACTGTAACTATCCATATTGACATTGGACAGATCGCTCGTAGTCAGTAAAGTGTTCTGGGCCTGCAGCCTGGGGGTACAAGCCAGAAAAAGCGCAGAAAGCAAAAGAATGATTCTGACTATTTTCATGAAAACTCCGTTTTTGAATTCGTTAAGAGACCTTTATGAGGCAAAAAATCGAAAGCGAAGGTAGTATTATTTTTCCCCAAATTCCCGTCTCCGGGCAGTTCAGCTCCAGGCACCAGGCCCTCAATCCAACTGAACCCCGGGAAAGTATTCTACTTTCAGGAAACCCCTTTCAGATACAGCCCATACCCGCTTTTTTCCAATTGGGTCGCCAGGGCATTCAGGGCATCCCGGTCGATATAACCCATGCGATAGGCAATTTCTTCGGGGCAACCTATTTTGAACCCCTGCCTTTTTTCAATTACCCGGACAAATTCCGAGGCATCATGAAGGGATTCAAAGGTGCCGGTATCCAGCCAGGCAAATCCACGGTTCAATACGGCTACTTTCAGCCGCTTGTCCATCAGGTATTTGCGGTTGACATCGGTGATCTCGTATTCGCCCCGGGGAGAGGGGGCTATGTTCTTGGCTATTTCCACTACATGGTTGTCATAAAAATATAGTCCCGGCACCGCATAATTGGACTTGGGCTTCGCCGGCTTTTCTTCAATGGAAAGTGCGGTAAAATCCTTGTCAAATTCCACCACCCCGTAACGCTCCGGATCACTTACCGAATAGGCAAATATGACTGCCCCGTCCGGATCGGCTGATTTTTGAAGCATTTTGGAAAATCCGCTTCCGTAAAAGATGTTGTCTCCCAGGACCAGGGCTACCGGGTCTTTTCCAATAAATGGTTCCCCGATGACAAACGCCTGGGCCAGGCCGTTCGGCTTTTCCTGGATTTCATACTGCAGGCTGCACCCCCACTGACTCCCGTCTCCGAGCAACCGCCGGAACTGGGGTTGGTCTTCCGGGGTGGTGATGATGAGGATTTCCTTGATCCCTGCCAGCATCAGGGTCGATAGCGGGTAATAGATCATGGGTTTGTCGTAGATAGGCATGAGCTGCTTGCTGATTCCCATGGTAATGGGATACAACCTTGTTCCACTTCCGCCTGCCAGGATGATTCCTTTCATAATGGTTTGAATATAATGATTTTATTGCGAGTAAATCCTCAAAGATTCCAACGAATACTCAGTGGCCATATTGCTTTTCATAATAGGTCCGGTAATTTCCGCTGGTCACCTCGCTGAGCCATTGTTCGTTGGACAAATACCAGTCAATGGTCCGGGAAAGCCCTTCTTCAAACTGAAGGGAAGGTTTCCAGCCCAACTCACGGGTCAGTTTGGTGGCATCGATGGCGTAGCGGAGGTCATGGCCGGCACGGTCCTTTACAAAGGTGATCAACTTTTCAGAGGTACCGGGCGCCCTGCCCAGTTTGGCATCCATCTGGCGGCAGAGCTCTCTAATGATGTCGATATTCTTCCATTCGTTATGGCCACCGATATTGTAGGTATCTCCCGGCTTTCCCTTATGGAAAATAAGGTCTATGGCGTTTACGTGGTCTTCCACAAAAAGCCAGTCGCGCACATTAAGACCCTGGCCATAAATCGGCAGCGGTTTCTGGTGTATGATATTATAAATGCAAAGCGGGATGAGTTTTTCTGGAAAATGAAAGGGTCCGTAATTGTTAGAACAATTGGACACAATGACCGGAAGTTGGTAGGTGTGATGAAACGCACGGACGAAGTGGTCGGATGAGGCCTTGGAAGCCGAATAGGGACTCCTCGGATCATAGGGGGTGGTTTCGGTGAAGAATCCGGTTTCCCCCAGGCTGCCATATACCTCATCGGTAGAAATATGATAGAACAGTTTTCCTTCGTAATGGTCCTTCCAGGCATCCTTGGCAACCTGTAACATGGATACCGTGCCAAGGACATTGGTCCTGACAAAGGCAAGCGGATCAGTAATGGAGCGGTCCACATGACTCTCGGCAGCGCAGTGAAGCACCCCGTCAAAATGGTGGGTCTCAAACAGGCTTCTTACCATTGCCATGTCGGTAATATCGCCTTTCACAAAGGTATAATTCGGGCTACCTTCAATATCCTTAAGATTTTCCAGGTTGCCGGCATAGGTCAGGTTGTCCAGATTCACAATTTTGTAGTGGGGATGCCGGGTTACAAAGAGCCGGGTGAGGTGGGAGCCTATGAATCCGGCCCCCCCTGTAATAAGAATCACTCTGCTAGGTGCGCTCATTTGATTGATTTATAATGTGTATTGATTTCGTATTTGATGGACCAGTTCTATGGAGGCCTTCGCTTCGGATATAGGAAATCCCTTTCCCTCCAAAATCTGCCGGTAAGCCTCGGTGTGCAGGTCTTCCAATCCCTCACTGAATTCCAGTGATTCACCGTCCACCGATAAATTCCGGTAGGTGCGCTTCCCTTCAGTACGTACCGAGGCGGGCAGGTACTGTGCATCGATGCTGAGCTTCCAGTCTACCGTGGCCCTCTGGAGTTCCAGGATTCCGGAGGCGGTTTGGGCGTCATGCTGGGAGACCCGGCTATGGACCACCGGTCCAAAGATCCACAAAAGGAGGTCAAAAAAGTGAATCCCGATATTGGTAGCAATCCCTCCGCTCTTGGAGAGATCCCCCTTCCAGCTGGAAAAATACCAATGCCCCCTGGCGGTAATATATTGCAGGGAAACCGAATATTTTTTTCCTTCCGGGGCCTGGCTGATTTTTTCTTTCAGGGCCCGAATCCGGGGATGCAGCCGGAGCTGCATGAGGGTATAGGCTTTCCTGCCGGTTTCTGCTTCCATGGAGACCAGTGCATCTATATTCCAGGGGTTCAGCACCACCGGTTTTTCGCAGATGACATGGCTGCCGATCCTCAGTCCGAAACGAATATGGGCATCATGAAGATAATTGGGGCTGCAGACGCTCAGGTAATCGATTTGCAATCCCTTTCTGCGTATTTTATCCAGGTGGCGGTCAAACCGTTCAAACTCTGTGAAAAAATCCGCTTCTGGAAAATAGGCATCCAGGATTCCCACGGAATCATTTTTATCAAGGGCTGCCACCAGCCGGTTCCCTGTGTCCCGGATGGCCCTTAGGTGCCGGGGCGCAATATATCCACCTACTCCGATCAATGCAAAATTTTTCATGATCATTTGACTTTCGTGACCCGGTTATTTTCCAAAAGATATTCCTGGTGGCTTTCCGGGCATATGGCGCGGTGGTTTGAATCGAATTCCAGCTTGTGGCCAAATTCACTCATCCATCCCCTGTGACGGGCAGGATTTCCGATGACCATGGAATAGGGGGCTACTTCCCGGGTGACTACCGCTCCGGCCCCTATAAAGGCGAAAGCGCCAATGTCATTTCCGCAAACAATGGTGGCATTGGCTCCGATGGTGGCCCCTTTCCCAACCACCGTTCTGGCATATTCCCCCTTGCGGTTTACCGCACTGCGGGGATTGATCACATTGGTGAACACCATGGAGGGCCCCAGGAATACATCGTCCTGGCAGACCACCCCTTCATAAATGGACACATTGTTCTGCACCTTCACATTCTTACCCAGTACGACGCCTCCGGCAACAAACACGTTCTGACCGATATTGCAATCGGCGCCAACAGTACAACCCGGCATGAGATGAGAAAAATGCCATATACGGACCCCATCCCCGACCTGACATCCCGGATCCACGCAGGCGGTGGGGTGTACAAAATAATTCTTTTCCATTTGAGGGGTGAAAGTTAGCAAATAAAGTTTTCAAAAGAAATATTGTCACCTCAGCCGGGAATTATCCCCTCAAGTCTTAACTCTCCGCTAACTTCGCGCCATGCATTATGCTTCGGTAGAAAATATCTCCAAATCCTTTGGCATCCGCACCCTGTTCAAGTCAATCAGTTTTCATGTAGAAGAGGGAGACAAAATTGCGCTCGTAGCCCGCAACGGGATGGGAAAAACCACCCTGCTCCGGATTCTGGCTGGCCTGGAAACCTGCGACGAAGGGACCTTGTGGATACACAAGGATGTCCGGCCAATCCTGCTGCAACAGGACCAGCAGTTCGACGTGGAACGTTCCATCTGGGACAATCTGCTTGACATGGATCACCCGGTGGCCCAAGCGGTGAAAGAATATGAAATTCTGTCTGAAAAGGAATCCACCGGGGTGGCAAGGCTCACCGAACTGGTGGCTTCTCTCACGGAAATGAATGCCTGGAATTTTGAACATGACCTCAAACAGATCCTGGGCAAGCTGAATTTGTACCACCTGGGTGAACCGGTGAAAAACCTGAGCGGGGGCCAGCGAAAAAGAGTGGCCCTGGCCCAGGCGCTGATCCAGGCCCAACTTCATCAGGGAAAGAGTTTTTTAATCATGGATGAGCCCACCAACCACCTGGATGTAGAGATGATTGAGTGGCTGGAGGATTTTCTTTCGGCGCAAAAGTGCACCCTGCTGCTGGTGACCCATGACCGCTATTTTATGGATACGGTCTGTAACGAAATCCTGGAACTCGATGAAGAAAAGCTCTATTCCTACCAGGGGAATTATGACTACTTTTTAGAACAGAAGGCCCTGCGGGCAGAATCCCAGCAAAGTGAGCTGATGAAGGACCAAAATATCTACCGAAAGGAACTGGAATGGATGCGCAAGCAGCCGAGGGCCCGTACGACCAAGTCCCGAAGCCGGCAGGACGCCTTTGCAGTCCTGGAAGACAAGGTCAGCGCCCGCAGGCAGGTAACGGATATCTCCCTGGATGCTAAGATGACCCGCCTGGGGGGGAAGGTGATTGAAATGAAGAAGGTGTATAAATCCTTTGGCGATAAGGTCATCCTGAAAGGCTTTGATTATGTGTTTAAGCGTGCCGAAAGAATCGGAATCGTGGGAAAAAACGGTACCGGGAAGTCGACCTTCCTGAAAATTGCACTGGGACTGATGGCACCCGACAGCGGCAAGATCCAGCATGGAGAGACGTTGGTCTTCGGAAATTTTGCACAGGAGGGGCTTACCTATAAGGAAGACAAGCGGGCCATCGAATATGTCAAGGATCTCGCTGAATTCTTCCCGCTCAGTGATGGCACCAAAATTAGCGCGAGCCAGTTTATGGAAAAGTTCGGGTTCAGTGCCCAACAGCAATTTACCCCGCTCAGCAGGCTCAGCGGGGGGGAAAAACGAAGGCTGCACCTGCTCAGTATCCTGTTTCGCAATCCCAACTTCCTGGTACTTGATGAACCCACCAATGACCTGGATCTGCCGACCTTAAGAACCCTGGAGGAATTTTTGGCCCACTTTCAGGGATGCATCCTCATTGTCAGCCATGACCGGTATTTTATGGACCGTATCGTGGACCATCTCTTTGTATTCGAAGGAGAGGGGGTAATCCGGGATTTCCCGGGTAATTATAGCCAGTACCGCCTGGAAAAACTACGGGAAGAATCCCTGAAGGAACCCCTACCCGTCAAAGCCGTGGATACCAAACCCAAAAATGACCGGCCACCTTCCGCCAAGGTAACCTTCCGGGAAAAGCATGAATTTGAAACCCTGGAGAAGGAAATCCCCCTTTTGGAGCAGGAAAAGGCTGCCCTGGAAAAGCAATTGCAGGATGGCACCCTTCCCTTTGAAACCCTGCAGGAGGCATCCCGCCAGATCGGCAATCTAATGGCCCTCCTGGACCAAAAAGAAATGCGTT
>JAJXYG010000293.1 GCA_021780705.1 Bacteroidota bacterium | reverse complement strand
CCGGCAATTCCTCCCCGTAGCAAGCTACGTGGTTTCCTTGCCGTTATATGATGAAAATTCTTGTAGTTGACGACGAAAAAGATGTGCAAATCCTTTTTGAACAGCGATTCAGAAAAGAGATCCGAAGCGGGGAAATGAACCTGCTTTTTGCCTTCTCCGGAGAGGAAGCACTCGATGTTATGGAAAGCCATGTCCATGAAGCGGTATTGATTCTTTCGGATATCAATATGCCGGGGATGAGTGGCCTGGAATTGCTGAAGCATATCAAGGAAAAATATGAAAAGCCGCCGCCGGTGGTCATGATGATCACGGCCTATGGGGATGAGGAAAATTATTCCCAGGCGATCAAGTATGGGGCGGACGATTTTTTGACCAAACCTGTGGATTTTGTAGCCTTAAAGGAAAAATTAAAAGAAAAGATTCATGGCTAAGATACTTGTGGCAGATGATGAGGCGGACCTGGAGGTGCTGATCAAACAGAAATTCCGCAAGGAGATCCGGGAGGGTATCTATGAGTTCTCCTTTGCCGCCAATGGGGCCAAAGCCCTGGAAGCGCTCAGGACCGACCCGTCGATTGACATCCTGCTCAGCGACATCAATATGCCCGAAATGGACGGGCTGACCTTGCTTTCCAAACTTAACGAACTGAAAATCCTGACCAAGGCAGTGATCGTATCCGCCTATGGGGATATGGAAAACATCCGCACCGCGATGAACCGGGGGGCCTTTGACTTTGTGTGCAAGCCGGTCAACTTCCAGGACTTGAGCATCACCATCGAAAAGACCCTAAGCTATATCTCCCAGCTTCATAAGACCCTGGAAGCCATCAAGGAAAATAACATCCTGAAAATGTACGTGGACAAGACGGTCCTCAATTTTATGGATGGAAGGGAGTTTGAGACCCAGCTGATGGCCAATGAAATCCTGGATGCGACCGTAGTATTTATTGATGTGTGCGGTTTTACTGCCATTACCGAAAAGGAAGCACCTGATGCCGTAGTCCGGCTGCTCAACAAATGCTTTGACATCATGGTCAAGGAGATCATCACCCAGGAGGGATACATTGATAAATTTATCGGGGATGCGGTTCTTGCCGTGTTCAAGGGGGATTTCCACCTGGACCGGGCCATAGACGCCTGCCTGATGGTGCGAAAACATATCGCTTCCTTCGGACCCCAGCCCGAAGTATCCAGTTTTGTGCCCAATGTATCCATAGGAATCAACAGTGGCACCATGATCAGCGGCAATATTGGCTCAGAGCAGCTCAAAAGACTGGATTATACCGTTATCGGGGACACGGTCAATACCGCCCAACGGCTGCAGGATGCCGCCAAACCGGGACAGATACTCATTACCCGGGAATGCTGGGAAAAGGTGAAGGAATCCTTTTCCTGCAATCCCGTGGATCATATCAGGGTGAAAAACAAGTCCGTGGTCCTGGCAGCTTATGAAGTCCTTGAATAGGATTGATTTTTCAAATCATCCGACCCTCCATGCGGTCCCGAATACCCTGCTTCCCATCCGCTTTATAATATCCCGGAACCGGCCTTTCCCAAAATTTAAAAATCGGTAAAAAGGCCCGGATAGGTTACCTTTGCCGCTCCCCCACCCCAGGCAAACCGGCAGGGGGATTCATTGAATTATAAGTACGCTATTTCCCAAAAGGACCATGGAAAAAAAAATACAATCTGCCCTCATCTCCGTATTTGACAAGGAAGGGCTGGAACCCGTCATCCAATTGCTGAAAAAACAGGGCATTACCATCTATTCTACGGGCGGTACCCAAAAATTTATTGAAGAGGCGGGGGGTTCCTGCGTGTCCGTGGAGTCTCTGACCGGCTTTCCCTCCATTCTCGGAGGCAGGGTCAAAACCTTGCATCCCTCCGTGTTTGGGGCCATCCTGGGAAGAAGGGAACTTGCCAGCGACCTGGAAGAAATGAAGCAGTATCATATTCCGGAAATAGACCTGGTGATTGTGGATCTGTATCCGTTTGAGGCTACCGTGAAATCCACCACCGACCAAAAGGCCATCATTGAAAAAATAGACATCGGCGGCCCCTCCATGATCCGTGCCGCTGCCAAGAATTTTGCCCATGTAATGGTCATTGCAGCCAAGGACCAGTATACAGACCTGGTTTCCATACTGTCCAGGCCGGTGGCAGCCACTACCCTGGAAGAAAGGATGGGGTTTGCCATAAAGGCTTTTGACGTATGTGCAGGATATGACATCGCCATTTCCAATTACTTCAACCAGACTTCCTTTCTCAACCCGTTCGTATCGGAAAGAAAGGTGCTGCGTTATGGGGAAAACCCCCATCAGCAGGCCTCATTCTCCGGTGACCTGAAAGAGATCTTTGAACAGTTGCATGGAAAGGAGCTCTCCTATAACAACCTGGTAGACATTGATGCGGCCGTGCAGCTCATGCAGGAATTCAGTCCGGCCCCGGCAGGCAAATTCACCTTTGCAGTGATCAAGCATACCAATGTATGCGGCATTGCCCAGCGCAAGACGGTGAGCGAGGCCTTTGATGCAGCACTGGCCGGAGATCCGGAAAGTGCATTTGGAGGGGTACTGATCAGCAATGCCCCCATCGATCAAAAGACGGCAGAATCCCTCCATACCCTCTTTTTTGAAGTATTGATTGCGCCTGCCTTTGATCCGGAAGCGCTGACCCTGCTTCAGGGCAAGAAAAACCGGATCCTGCTCAAACTCCGGGAATTCCCGTCTGAAAAAACCCTGTCCAAGACCCTGCTCAACGGAACCCTGACCCAGGATTTTGACAAGGGCAATTTCATCGAGTGGAAAGAAGAAGGGGGCCACCCCAGCAGCCCATCCCAGAAGGAAGACCTGCAATTTGCAAACCTGGTCTGCAAACATTTAAAAAGCAATGCCATTGCCATCATCAAGGACCTTCAACTTATCGGAAAGGGCTGCGGGCAAACTTCAAGGGTAGATGCCCTTCGCCAGGCCATCGCCAAGGCAAACCAGTTCAATTTTGATTTAAAGGATTCCGTGGTGGCCAGCGACGCCTTCTTCCCGTTTGATGATTGTGTCACCATAGCCCACCAGGCAGGGGTAACCGCTTTCATTCAACCAGGCGGGTCCATAAGGGATAAAGACTCTATTGAGTATTGCCAAAAAAATGACCTGGTCATGGTACTGACCGCCATGAGGCATTTCAAACATTAAGATTCGGGACGTTGCTCCTTCCAGAGGGCATTGAAGGTTTTTTGGCTGAATTCCAATTCAGACCGGTGTGCATTCCAGTCCTTGAACAATTTGTTGACCACTTTGGTTTTCATAGTACCACTTCCCATATTCATCCATCCCCTTTTCAGGGAAGCGATCTTCCAGATCTTCCAGGCAGCCTTTTCGGAAAAAGGTGCCATTCCTCCTTCCACATAATCGCGCCGGTTGACCAGCAATAGTTCATGCAGATTGATTTTCACCGAACACACTTCGGTACAATTGCCGCACAGGGAGGAAGCAAAGCTCAAGTGGCCATATTCCCGGGCACCTGAAAATTGGGGAGTGATCACGCTTCCGATGGGTCCGCTATAGGTGGTGCCATAGGCATGGCCGCCAATATTCTTATAGACCGGGCAGGCATTCAGGCAGGCCCCGCAACGGATACAATAGAGGCTTTCCCGCAGTTCCGGATTGGCCAGGACGGTGGAACGGTTGTTGTCCAGCAGGATGACATACATATCTTCCGGCCCGTCGGGTTCCCCCGGCTGGCGGGGCCCTGAAATGATGCTACTGTACACGGTGACCCGCTGGCCGGTTCCATAGGTGGCAAGCAGGGGCCACATCAGGGCCAGGTCTGTGAGGGAGGAAATTACCTTTTCTATTCCCGTGACCACAATATGAGTTTTGGGCCAGGCAGTGCACAGCCTGCCATTGCCTTCGTTTTCGGTAAGTGCAATTCCACCGATTTCGCTGATGATAAAATTGGCGCCGGTAATTCCGATTTCAGCTTCCGTGTATTTATCCCGCAAGGTTTCCCGGGCCACGATAGTCAGCTCTTCCGGGGATAATTTAGAGCGGGTACCCAGCTTTTGTTCGAAGAGCTTAGCCACATCCTCCTTACTTTTATGCATGGCAGGGGTCACAATATGATACGGCGGCTCTCCATCGAGTTGCTGGATGTATTCGCCCAGGTCGGTTTCTACACTCTGGATTCCCTGCTTTTCAAGGAAATCATTGAGATGGATTTCTTCGGTGACCATGCTTTTGCTTTTGACCACGGACCGGCAGTTCTTCTCCTTACAGATGGTGAGGATCGCATCCAGTGCCTCCTGTGAATCCTGCGCCCAGATCACCTTTCCGCCACGGCCGGTAAATTGCTTCTCAAACTCTTCCAATTGCTGGTCCAGGGTCTCCAGGGCCTTCCATTTGATATTTTTGGCCCGTTCCCTGGCCAGTTCCAGGTTGGCAAACTGGCTCTTTCCCTGGGGTACAATCGCATTATAGCGGCTGATATTATAGTTGATTTTCTGGCGATGGTCCAGGTCGGCAGATTTTACCGTGCTTTTCGCCTTGAAAGATGAAGCATTTTCAGTCATGATCCCTTCTGAATTTTGGATGTGGGGACAACCTAGAATAAGGCATAAAGATATCAAAGATTCCGATGCAAGGAAGGATCTCTTATGCTAGGCGGCAATCACTTTAAGTTCCCGTCCGACCTTGATAAACGCCGCAATGGCAGAATCCAGGTGAGTCTGCTGGTGCGCCGCACTCAACTGCACCCGTATTCTGGCCTGCCCTTTGGCCACTACAGGGTAGAAAAATCCGATGACATAGATGCCTTCTTCCAGGAGCCGGGTGGCAAATTCCTGGGCGAGCACCGCATCATATAACATGATGGGCACGATCGGATGCACCCCGGGCTTGATATCAAAACCTGCTTCTGTCATTTTTTCCCTGAAATACCGGGTATTGGACTCCAGCTGGTCTCTCAGGGCAGTAGTCTCACTGAGCTTGTCAAATACGGCTATGGAGGCCCCCACAATGGAGGGAGCCAGGGTATTGCTGAAGAGGTAAGGCCGGCTTCTCTGACGCAGCATTTCTACAATTTCCTTTCTACCGGCAGTAAATCCCCCGCTTGCACCACCAAGGGCTTTGCCCAGGGTTCCGGTAATGATATCGATCCTACCCATCACTCCGCGGTATTCATGGGTCCCTCTGCCGGTTTTTCCTATGAACCCGGTAGAATGGCTTTCATCCACCATGACCGCTGCTCCATACTGATCGGCCAGCGCACAAATCCGGTCCAGCTGGGCTATGGTCCCATCCATGCTGAATGACCCATCGGTTACAATCATCCGGTTGCGTAAGGAGGCACTTTGTTTCAGTTTTTCCTCGAGGTCTGCCATGTCATTATGATTGTACCGGAACCGCTGAGCTTTACACAGCCGGACCCCGTCAATGATGCTGGCATGGTTCAGGGCATCGGAGATAATGGCATCCTCTTCCCCCAGCAAGGGTTCAAAAACGCCTCCATTGGCATCAAAACAGGCGGCATAGAGGATGGCGTCTTCGGTCCCGAGGAAGGAAGCGATCTTTTGTTCAAGCTCCTTGTGAATATCCTGGGTACCACAGATAAACCGGACGCTGCTCATCCCATATCCCCGGGTATCCAGGACCTTTTTGGCTGCCTCAATTACTGAAGGGTCCCCCGAAAGGCCCAGGTAATTGTTGGCACAGAAATTCAGGACTTTCTTCCCTCCGGAAATGATTTCAGCACCCTGGCTGCTGGTAATGATCCTTTCTCTTTTGAAAAGACCGGCTTGTTCAATTTCAGCCAGTTCCCTGGCAATTCGGTCTACAAATGGCTGATTCATCGTAGTATATTTTGCCGCAAACCTACAAGAAAACTCCCTAATGCCGCTTATGAGAGGATTATATTCGAACTTTGTAACTTTTCATGCTTCCCTTCGTATTATAGGGAACAAAGCGTAATCACCACTTGCCACCGGGCTTATGACTGAAAGAGAGTATAATGAATGTGTGGACCTCCATTCCGATAATGTGTTTCGATTCATTGTCAGGAACCTTCGCCATACCGAAGACGCCCGGGACGTGGTACAGACCGCATTTGAGAAATTATGGGTGAACCGCGAATCGGTGGACTCCTCGCGCAGCAAGAGTTACCTGTTCACGGTGGCCTATCACCAGATGATAGACCATATCAGGAAAAATAAGAGAGTCCAGCTCAAAGAACCCGGGCAGGACTCCCAACCGGTAACCCACCAGCCTCATCCTCAATTGCAGAAGGTACTGCACGAGGCCCTGGACAGGCTGGGAGACACGCAGCGCAGCCTGGTATTACTAAAGGATTATGAAGGATATAGCTATGAGGAAATTGCACAGATCACTTCGCTGAATTTAAGCCAGGTCAAGGTGTACCTGCACCGGGCCAGGATTCAGCTGAAGAATTACCTGGTTAAACCCGAAAACGTCATCTAAAATGGAGATTAGCAGAGACAATTATGAGGAATATTTTCTGATGTACGCCGACAACGAGCTTACCGATGCCGAAAAGGCAGAGGTGCTGATATTTCTGAAATCCAACCGGGACCTGGAAGAAGAATTCCGTATGATCCTGGGAACGGTATCCGCTCCGGTGGACATCAGACTGGAGCACAAGGAATTTCTTTACAAGGCCCGGACTGTGAATACCATCGGGCAGGATAATTTTGAGGAGTTCTTTGTGCAATATCATGATGGGGAATTGCCTTGCGCCGAGCAGGAAGATGTCCTTTCCTTTCTTAAGGAAAACCCCTACCTCAAGCCAGTTTTTGAACAGATAGGCCTGGCACGCCTCCGGGCAGATGAATCGGTGGTTTTTGAAGAAAAGCAGGCCCTGTACAAAAACCGCAGCAAAATCAGGAAGATCCGGCCTCTTTGGTGGAGTCTGGCTTCAGCAG
The DNA here is from genome assembly GCA_021780705.1 of Bacteroidota bacterium. Classification (GTDB taxonomy): domain Bacteria; phylum Bacteroidota; class Bacteroidia; order Chitinophagales; family Chitinophagaceae; genus Ginsengibacter. The sequence goes on along the minus strand of JAJXYG010000293.1, from coordinate 299 downwards.
CGGCTGTCGCCGGGCTGGGCTGGTGGATGCTGGCCCGCTATACTGAAGTTCCGACAATCGCACCCACTTCAAAAATTCAGGTAGCAGGAACTACCCGGTCTGCAGATTCAGCTTCGCACCAGGAAGGAAGCCAACTCACGACTCCCGGCAAGGAGTCTTCCCCGCACGCTGTAGAGCCCAGGGACAGGGCAGCTTCACCGGAGGTTGCGGATTTAAAAACCCGTTCCCTTCATACGGCCTCCCCAACCGGGGACGATAAGGGGCTTTCCGTCCGGGGATCGCACGCGGCTGCTCCCCCT
>JAJXYG010000114.1 GCA_021780705.1 Bacteroidota bacterium | reverse complement strand
CCCTGACCATTTTCGAGTGGACCCGTAAGTTAGCACCTGGCCATATCCTCTTTTTCAGCCTTGAGAACCCTGTCCCCCGAATTCAACCATACTGGGACCCGCAGCCGCCCTATCAGGCACAAAAGTTGTCAATCAGTGAACCCGAAGCCAAAAAAGAGATGGAATCCCTGCTGATCAAAGCCTGTAATTACCGGATGGTGGCAGACGTTCCCGTAGGAATCTTTCTTAGCGGAGGCTATGACAGTACCGCCATTACCGCCATCCTGCAGGGTCAGCAGACCGAAAAGCTAAAAACCTTCACCATCGGTTTTTATGAGGAATCCTTTAATGAGGCCCGGTATGCAAAGCGGGTGGCCGATTACCTGCAGACTGACCATACGGAACATTACTGCACTACCCGGGAAGCCCAGGAAATCATTCCTGAAATCCCGTTTTTCTGTGATGAGCCCTTCGGGGATGCATCCATCATCCCTACCACCCTGGTATCCCGGCTGGCCCGTAAGGAGGTCACCGTATCACTCAGCGCCGACGGGGGAGACGAAATGGGAGGCGGCTATCCCAAATACCCCCTGGCGATCGATTTTATGCGCAGGATCCAAAGGATACCCGAGGCAATGAGACCTCCTGCCGGAAAACTCCTGAGGAATATCCCTGCGGGATGGCTGGACCGTCTGATGCACAACCCTGCAGCCGGATTCAAGAGGGACCGGATTTCAGAATTGATGGGAGATTCCCGGGTAACCACGGTAAAAATAATGGACTCCCTGTTATCCAGGGTACTCAGCGATGCCCAGATTCAAAGGATGATGAAAGATTCCGGTCCTGCCAATCCACCCTGCTTCGGAAAAGAAATGCTGCAGGATAGCCAACTTTCCCAGCTGGACCAGATGTTGCTGGCCGATTACCTCACTTACCTTCCTGATGATATCCTGTGCAAGGTGGATCGGGCATCCATGAGCCAATCCCTGGAAAGCAGGGAACCTCTGTTGGACCATCATCTGATGGAATTTGCCGCCACCCTGCCCGACTCTTTGAAAATCCATGGCGGCCAGAAGAAATACCTTTTAAAACAAATTGTCCATGATTACGTTCCTGAAGAGTTGATGGAGCGGCCCAAAATGGGCTTCGGGGTGCCGGTGGCAGCATGGCTCAGAAATGACCTCAAATACCTTAGTGAGGAATACATGAACCCGCACGATTTTGAAAGACACGGACTGTTTAACCTGGAATTCACCCGGGAAATCATGCAGGAGTTCTTTAGCGGCAATAAAAATTATGAGGTCATCTTCTGGTATTTATTAATTTTTCAGATGTGGTACACTAAATGGATGGATTAACCCGGAACATTCTTTTTATATCCTACGACGGGATGACAGACCCATTGGGCCTCAGCCAGGTAATCCCTTACCTGACCGGGCTGTCACGGTACCAAATGAATTTCACCATCCTCAGTTGCGAAAAACCGGAAAATTACGCCCGCCACAAAGATTATGTCAGTGGCCTTCTGAAACCCTACCCCATCCGCTGGGTAGCACTCCCCTACCATAAAAAGCCACGGATCCTGTCTACCATCTATGATGTGGATGCCATGAAAAGAATGGCCAGGCGGCTTCATAAGGAATCCCCTTTTGACCTGGTGCATACCCGGGCGGGAATCCCCTCCCTGGTTGGGTTATGGATGAAACAGAAGCTTGGGGTTAAATTTCTCCATGACATACGGGAATTCTATGCGGACTCGAGGGTCGAAGCAGGGCTCTGGAATACCCGGATATTGCCTTACCGGTGGATCTACCGGTATTTTAAGAATAAAGAAATTGCCGAAGTGGAACACTGTGACGGGATCGTCTGTCTTACTTATGCGGCTGAGAAAATCATCTTGAAATGGCCCCAGCTTCAAAATCCGAGACCCGTCGAAGTAATCCCCTGCAGTGTGGATATGAACCTCTTTGATCCTGCACGGATAGACCCCCGAAAGAAGGAAGAACTTAGAAACCGGCTGGGTTTGCGCAAGGATGATTGGGTGATCAGCTACCTGGGATCCCTGGGAGGCTGGTACCTGACTGCAGAAATGATCGGCTTCATGAAAACCATTCTGGATAAAAATCCGCGGGCAAAGTTCCTGTTTATTTCCCCACACCAGCATAAGAAGATCCGCAGCACCACCCTCAAATATGGAATACCTGCCGAAAGGGTACTCGTGCAAAAAGCGCGCAGGGACGGGGTACCGCTGCTGCTCAGTCTGAGCCATTATTCCCTGTTTTTTATCAAGCCCTGTTACTCCAAGAAATCCTCCTCCCCAACCAAACATGGAGAGATCATGGCCATGGGCATTCCCGTCATCACCAATTCAGGGGTAGGAGATGTGGAAACGATCGTGGAAAAATACAACTCCGGGGTAGTCCTCAAAAAGCTGGAACAGGAAGATTACCAGCACTATGCCGAAATCCTGAAATCCCTGCAGTTTGACCCCCAAAAGATCCGGGAAGGGGCCATCCAATATTACCACCTCGATGCTGCCGTGCAAAAATATCTGAAGGTCTACCGCCAACTGCTTGGCTGACAGCTCCTTCCCGTTCCTGCCCAATTTTCAGCAATTACAATAATTGCCCCCCAAATTCTGTTTTATAGACAGTAAAGAATTACCCAAAAACTGAAATTTCACACCCAAATGGCAGGAAAATACCTGGTTGTGGGGGCGGGCTTTTCCGGAGCGGTGCTCGCGCACCGGCTTGCGGTCCTGCTGCCTGAAAGTCACATTGAGGTGTGGGATGAAAAATCCCATATTGCGGGCAATTGCTATACCGCCCGAAATCCTGAAACGGGCATCATGGTCCACCAGTACGGGCCCCATATCTTCAATACCGATAAAAAACCCATCTGGGACTTCGTCAATCAATATGTGCAACTGGAACCCTTTTTCCACAGGGTGCATGCCCATGTCGACGGGAAGGTATTTTCCCTGCCGATTAACCTCAATACGATTAACCAGTTTTTCGGAGAAAAATTCTGTCCGGCCCAGGCCCAGGAATTCATCCGGGAGAAGGGGGATGGCTCCATCGGAGAACCCCGGAATTTTGAAGAACAGGCACTGAAATTTCTGGGGGCCGAGCTATACCAGACCTTTTTTTACGGCTATACCAAAAAACAATGGGGTTGTGACCCCAGGGAACTTCCTGCTTCCATTCTCAAGCGGCTTCCCGTGCGGTTTTGTGACAACGACTCCTACTACGAACATCCCTTTGTGGGAATACCCAGGGAGGGTTATACCGTATTGGTGGAAAAGCTCCTTCAAAAGCCCAATATACACCTGAAACTCAACCGGAAATTCTCTCCCGGTGAGGAGATATCAGGTTTTGATCACGTCTTTTTTACCGGTCCCCTGGATGCGTTTTTCCAGTACAAGTATGGCAGACTCGGGTACCGGACTGTAACCTTTGAACCCTTTGTATCTGAAGGGACCTTCCAGGAAGTAGCCGTCATGAACTACTGTGAAGAATCGGTTCCCTATACCCGGATCACGGAACACAAACATTTTGCCCCCTGGGAAACTCATTCCAAAACGATTTGTTTTAAGGAATACAGTAAAGAAACCACCGAAGCAGACCCTCCCTTCTACCCCAAACGGCTTGCAAGGGACAAAGCCCTGTTGAAACAGTATCGCCAGGATGCAGAAGCGCTTGGACAGGTGTCGTTCCTTGGCAGGCTCGGGACTTACCGCTACATGGACATGCATCATGTCATAGGAGAATCCCTGGAATTTGCCCAAAAATTCAGTGCGGCAGTCCGGACCGGGACCTGCCCCCCGGTTTTCCCCAACCAGGAAGCCTTTGCCTGATTATTCCGGGGTAACCGGCCTTCCTAAGCCTTTGAAAATTATCCACTTTTTGGCAATAACAGGCCTTTTGAAACGTTCTAAAAGAGACTTTTTACCTACAAAATCAAATGTCCTGCCCGATGGAAAAGATCTTGGCCGTGGTGGTAACCTATAACCGACGCGAACTCCTTTCTCAATGCATCCATGCCCTGAAAGAGCAAACCCGAAAAATTGACCGGATATTGGTAATCAACAACGGAAGTACGGACGACACGGAAGAATGGTTGCGTAACCAGAAAGACCTTTCATTTATCACCCAGAAAAATGTGGGAGGGGCAGGAGGATTTTATACCGGGATCAAGACCGGTTACGAAAAAAAATATAGCTGGATATGGCTGATGGATGATGACGGATACCCCAGGGCGGATGCCCTGGAAAATCTCCTGGAAGGAGACCCCGAAGAATTGTGCCTGCGCAATTGCGCGGTAGTAAATATCCAGGACCGCAAGAGCTTTGTATGGAAAACGGGAAAATTCAAGACAATCGATGAGGTTACTGAACCCGTGATCAGAAATGTCGCCCATCCTTTCAACGGCACCCTGCTTCATCGCCGGATAATCGAAAGGGTTGGCTATCCCAATCCCAAACTTTTTCTTTGGGGGGATGAGACCGAATATTTTTACCGGATCATCCTGAAGAACCGAATTCCCTCCTACACCAAGGCCAATAGCATCCATTACCATCCGCCCACCGCGTATTCATTCAAAAAGGACTGGAATTTTTCCAATAACTGGAAAATGTATTACTATATCAGGAACCGGTTTTCCATCCTGCAGTCCAGGTTCAGCAGCAGCAAAGTGGCAGCAACCTTCATGTACCTGGTTTTTGTTACGGCTTTTGCCGGTACCATACTGGTTTACCAGAAGACGCACAAGTTCCAGAAGATGGTTTTTATTTTATGGCCAATGAGGGATGCCTTCAAACATAATTTTGAGGCGACCCCGACTTCGATCATTCAGCGTCTCTCCAAAATCAAACAATATGCCCAAAGCGCATCGGTATCTCATCAGCTTCGGGCAGTAAAGGCCTTCCTGATGGGCTCCCCCTCCCACATGGTGCAAAGTGCAGATAAAATTTAGGGGAAGCGCCTCATATATTAATCAAACCAAAGCTCGATGAATTACGGAGATCTGATTCTGGCACCCATTTTCCTCGGGTTACTCTACCTGTATTTCCGCCGGCAACGAAATAAAATCACAGATCCCTTACTGCAGAAATACCACCGCCAGGGCTTTTGGATTAAAATGATCGGATGTGTGGCCTTTTTTATGTACAGCGTGTACATCTATCCGGCTGACTCCATTGGACTTTACCAGACCGAAGGCAATAATATTTACCATCTGATCCTGACGAATTCCAGGCACTTTCACTGGTTGCTTCAAAAAGGGAAATATTTTGATGAATCCTATCTGAAGAACCCCTACAATACCGGATACTCGAAATCAGAAGCCAACTTTATGGTAATCCGGATTGTCGCCCTGCTTTCCTTTCTGACTGCCGGGCGTTATGCGGCCATCAGCTTTTTGTTCGCAGGGATTGCCTTTTCGGGGGTCTGGAAGCTCTACCTGTTTTTCTATGAACAAAATCCGAAATTGCACAGGCAGTTTGCCATTGCCATCCTGTATTTTCCCACTTTCATATTCTGGAGTTCAGGGGTATTGAAGGACACGCTTAGCATTGCCTCCATGGGCTGGATCACCTATGGGCTGTATTCGGTGGTGTATCTCAGAAAGAAGGTGATTAAGTATACCCTGACCACCTTGTTTTTTGCATACCTGCTGGCCACACTCAAGATATATATCCTCATTTCCTATACGCCCTTCCTGTTGCTGTATTTGTTCTTAAAGCGGTTAAACGTCATCAGGAACGGCTTTGTGAAACTGATGCTGGCCCCCCTGGTGGTGATTGGCCTGGTTATCGGGTTCACCCTATTCCTGAATTCCAATGAAAATGCCCTGGGTCGATATGCGATTGACGACCTGGCTTCCAGTATTGAAACCCTTAACGGAGCCTACAAATCCATGGATGGAAATTCCACGGCCGATTCCAATTTTGACCTGGGTGTGCAATTTGACGGAACCCCGGCAGGACTGATCCGGATTGCCCCGGTAGCCGTGTTCACTACTTTCTTCCGGCCCTTTATCTGGGAATCCCATAAAATGTCACAGATGATAGCCTCAGCGGAAAACCTGCTGCTCATCCTGTTTTTGTTTTGGGTCATACTCAAGGCGGGGCCTTTCTCCATCCTGAGAATGATCCTGACCGATCCGCTGATTACCTTTTGTTTCCTTTTTTCGATTGTGTTTGCAGTCTTTGTGGGAGCCAGCACCCTGAACTTCGGGACCCTGGTCCGCTATAAGATTCCTGCCCTGCCCTTTTTCACCATTTCGCTTTTTCTGATGTACGATAAGGCTAAAGAACGGGCACTCAGGAGAAAGGAAGCCAGGGCCCATGCAGCCGAATCGGTGGCACCGGGAAGCCTGACGGCTTCCCTTCAGCCCGGGTGAGGGAAACCGGGCAACCACTTTTACGTTTAGGATATTTAAGATTATTTTGCGCTTTTAAAATTAATACCCCCCATGTGCGGCATCGCAGGATCCCTTAATCTGGATTTTTCTTATGAAAAACTGAGCGAATCAATGGGGCACCGAGGGCCTGATGCACGCAAGGGCTACCGACACCACACAGTAAATCTCTTTCACCTGAGACTTTCCATCATGGATATTGCCGGGGGTAGCCAGCCCATGGAACTTCATGACCGGTTCGTCATCGTTTTCAACGGGGAAATCTATAACCACCTGGAACTGAGAACCCGCTTCGGGTTGACCGGCCATACCCATTCAGATACGGAGACCCTGTTGATGTTATATGAAAAGGAAGGTGCCGGGTTTCTGGATGCAGTTGACGGCATGTTTGCATTTGCCATCTATGACAAGCAGGATCACACCCTGTTCCTCGCCCGGGACCGGGCGGGCAAAAAGCCTCTCTACTACTACCTCCAGGCAGGGGTATTTGCCTTTGCCAGTGAACTGAACGGGCTGAAGACCATGGTACCCCTTTCTATCGACAAGTCGCATTTTTATTCATACCTCCGGTTCGGCTCCTTTTACGGGCAGGATACCCCTTACAAGGAGGCCGTAGAACTCCCTGCCGGTAGCTGCCTGACCCTGGATGGTCGCAGCATGGAAATGAGCCAAAGCCGCTGGTGGAATATTGACCGGTATTATTCCAGCTTGTCCACCGATACCTTTGAACAAAGTCTTGAAAAAACCGATTATTTTCTCAGGCAGGCCATCAAGCGAAGGATCGAATCCAGTGACCTGGAAGTAGGTTGCTTTCTCAGCGGAGGAATTGACAGCGG
>JAJXYG010000258.1 GCA_021780705.1 Bacteroidota bacterium | reverse complement strand
GTATGGATCTCTGGGATATTGATCATGACCTCACTGAGAGGTTTTCCGCTGCGGGCGTCCACTACCTTTCCCGACAGCAGGTGCTGCGCCCGAAGGAGCCCTGGAAAAGTGAAGCTGCCACACAGCTGCAAAATATATAAGGTATATTTCATTAAATTTTTTTAAGGGAATAATTTGATAGATGAGGTCTTGGGGGACTATCCCTGCTTTTATAGGCAAACCTCACAGGTCCCTGGCCACGGTTAATTGCTAGGGCCAGCAACGGTTTCATCACAATAAATTTTCAAAAGAAGGGCAATCCCTGCTCAGGAGAGATTGGGAGGCGGCAGTTCCACACTCAGGGTGGGGGAAGTATACAGGAATACATTTTTTGCGGTTAAAAATCCTGAGGCGGTGCACTCAAAAAGGCGGGGTTTCCCGGAAAAGGGAGTCTGCCGGGTGAAGAATTTTGCCAGTTGCAGCACCAAAGTTTTTCCGGGAAGTGAATTTTCCTGGCTGTTGCTATTTCCCCATTGGGAGAGATCCCGGGTGTAGCGGTCTTCCTCGGAATCATGGAAGGTGTAATAGACCGTTTTTCCATGGTGGATCCGGGTTCTTACAATGTCGTAAAGTTTGCCATCGCTTTGGATCTCATGGGAGTTGATCTTTTTGAAGTCAGCCACTCCGGATATAAAAACTGTGTAGGAAGCGGCCGGAAGATTGTACGCTTCCCCGCTATAATCTTCAGCCCGGATCTTGCATAGCTGGATTTCCCCCCAAAAGAAAAAGAATAACCCGAAGGAATTAAGTCCCAGCAGGGCAAATAAAAATATGGCAGTTGTCTTTCTCAAAAGGGGGTGTCCTGAAAAAAGCAGGATACACAAATTTACTAAGTCAGGCCTACTTTTTAAGGCAGAAGGTTATTTCTTTTCACCGGATTAGCACAATAAATCTCAATGGGGTGGTAAGGTTGGGGCTGCTGGTTATGGTAACCCGGGAGTTGAATCCCTTACGCACTGATGCTCATGGGCTCAATTTCCCGCTCCACAAAATACATGTCGATTTCTCCGATATTTTTGGCAAAGATCTTCCCGCGGTGGGTGCAAATGAACTGGTGCTTGATCAGTTCGTAGGTCGCGGCGCTGATATTCACCCTGCCGGCCTCCCCATTGCTTTCCATCCTGCTAGCGATATTGACGGTGGAACCCCAGACATCGTAGGCGTATTTTTTCCTGCCTACGACGCCAGCGACCAGTGGCCCGGTATTGATGCCAATCCTGACGATCCAGGGTGGCTGGTTCAGGGGCTGGCGTTCTACATTTTTTTTGCGGATGTAATCCAGAATTTCCAGGCTTGCCTTTACAATTTGGATCACATGACCCGGGTCTTCGGTAGGAATGCTGCCCGCGCACATATAGGAATCCCCGATGGTTTTGATCTTTTCAAGGTGGTACTTTTCGATAATGTCATCAAAGGCCATGAAGTAGTCATTTAATTCCTGGACCACTTCCTGAGGTGAAAGGTGTTCCGACAGCCTGGTAAATTCTTTGAAATCGGTGAATAGTACCGAAGCCTTTTCATAATACCGGGGGGTGGCATAGCCAGTTACCTGGAGTTCATCCGCCACTTCCCGGGGGAGGATGTTGAGTAGCAGGTTTTCAATTCTTTCTTTCTGGGCGTCCAGGATATTATTGGTCTTTAGCTTGGTGCGGTAATTTCGAAACATGATCAGGGCAATAATACCCACCAGTGCCAGACCCACCAGGGAGGCCCTTTTTGCAAATTTCTGACGGTTGAGGTCCACCTGCTGAATGGCCATGTCTTTTTTAAAGAGGTCGATCTGGTTTTGCTTCTTTTGGATGTCAAAATCAAACTGGAGTCCGTTCATTTTTTTTTCCACATCGATGTTGTAAATAGAATCCTTGATTTCGGTATAGAGGGTCTGGTATTTGAATGCATTTCTATAGTCGCCGATCCTGGAATAGGCCAGGGCCAGTCCGGAATAGGTATCCTTCAGGTCATAGTTGGTATTGCTGACTCCTTTGCTGATGACTTCCGCTTTCTTGTAATAATCCAGGGCCTTGCGGTATTCTCCCTTTTCCTGGTAACAATCTCCCAGGCCCAGCAGGGATTGGGCCATATCCACCTTGGCATTGAGTTTAACGGCGATTTCATAAGCCTGCTGGTGATAACTGATGGCGGTGGCAAAATCATTTTTCAGCTGGTAAACCTTTGCGATATCGTTTAGGGAATACGGGATATTGGGGGAACCTTGGTAGGCCTCCAGGGATTTTTGAAAATAATCGAGGGCCTTTTTGTCATCTCCTCTAAGCAGGTATATCTCTCCCAGGTTCACCGTAATGGTGCCGATCGCATCCTTGTTCTGTATGGCCTGGCTCATGGGCAGGGCCCTGAGGTAGTAGGGTATGGCCTTTTCTGAGGTGGATGGCTTGTGTACATATATGGCTCCGATATTGCACAAGGCGGTAAGGGTGCGCAGGGTGTCCCCGGTCTTTTCCGCAAGGCTGAGGGAATTTAGGAATAGCTCCAGGGCCTTTTCATCATCCCCCTGGTTGAAATATACCGCTCCCTCATTACTTAGGATGTTGGCAATTCCGTTGGCATCTTTCAATGAATCAAACTGGGCCCTGGACTTTTCATAATTGTCGATGGCGGCAAGGTACTGACCCTGCAGGTAAAAGCCAATCCCCGCATTCTTATAGGCCAGGGCTACAGACCGGTCATCATGAATTTTGAGCGCCAGGTCGCGGGCTTTGAAGGCGTAGTTGATAGATTGGTCGGTGGCGATTCCCGCATATGCCTGGCTGAGAGCAAGGAGTTGATGCACTTGCAGGCTGTCACTCGTGGAAGTCGCAATTAATTTCTTTAGGCTGTCAATCTCAGGGGTTTGTGCCACCACGGCTTGGGCCGCGAGCAAAATCGCAAGAAACCACCCTGTCTTTTTTAACATGAACGAAAAACTTTTTTGGAAATATAATCTTTTTAGCGCTTTATCTGGAAAAATGACCCTGAAAGAGGGATCAAAAGCCTCTTTCAGGGTCAAACGGTTGGTATTGTAAATTGTACCGGATTACATTTTCATTATTTTAAAGACTCGGGTCTGGGTGCGGGTCACGACTGAAACGAAATAGACCCCTTTGGAAAGCCGGGAGAGATCCAGTTCCAGGCCGGTGGCAGTAATCCGGGTAATGGCACTGCCATCATATCTTCTTCCACCTGCATCGCTGATTTGGATGTTCCCAGGCGTAATTCCAGAAATTCCCACCTCAAGATGAACGAGGTTCGGGGTGGGGTTGGGATAGGCACCCGTGATCACCGGGTTCCCCGTGGAATTCGCCTGAAGGGAAATGGCTCCTGTAGGAAGGGTGGAATACTGGTTGTTATAATTGTTGTTGTAGTTATAGTTATTATGGTTGCCCCCATCTCCCCATTCTTCCTGAACAGTAAGGGTGCCTGTCTGGTAGCTGATCTCATAATCCCCCGGATAGGCCAGCACCAGCCCCGAAGGGGTAATGATATAGGTCCCTGCCACATCCTTCTGGAAGGTGGGACTTATGGTGTAGGTGGGGCCCGAAATGATGGTGGTTGTATCTCCATTCATAAATCCGGTAATCATAGAGGAGAATTTGGGGTTGTCATCATCAGATATGGTGAGATCATTGGCTTTTACCGCCAATGGCGCAGGATTTATAGTGAGATTGCCGTCCAGGTCCGTGATCAGATAATTGGGAGCGCTGCCTCCGCTTAAGTGGATTGGATAGCTGCCTGCATGTGAAAGCAGGTCCGCAGAGGTCGTAGCCAAAGGAGGGGCAATGGAACTGGCCCCGTCTCCCTTGACAAAGCCCTGGTAGGATATCCTGAAGTCCGGATTAGGCGCTCCATAGGTCCGGAAGGTATCCACCGCGGTGGCAGAAAGTGAAGCCTTGTCCACGCTTAGCAGCCCATTGGTATATTGTACTAAATAGTTGGAAGGCTGAATCTGGGTACCCTGCGGTATGATCTGGAAATTTCCAGCAGGGGGACTGGCCGGGTTCACGGTATTACCCGAACCATCGGTGAGACCATATTGAATCTGCCCGGAAAATACCGAATCCACCGTATCCTGGTATTGAAAGCCGCTGAAGGTACTGCCAAATGCAGGAGGAGTCTGTCCATAGGTCATGGTGGCGGAATCCGCCTTCACAGACAATGGAACCGGCTGGATGGTCAGACTCCCTAAACCATAGGAGATCTGGAAGTTTGGATTGAGGAAGGCACCAGGTACGATGGTAAAGGTGCCGGCGGTAGTCCCGGTTACCAGAACCAGGGATTTGTCGATGACGACGGAATCCCCGCTAGGGGCGTTTACATCTGCTTCATCAATTACTACCGCTACATTGGAATTACTGGTATCGCTGGAGGAAGTACTGTTTACCAGGGCGCCGCCGTTTACCAGTACTCTTGAATTTACCAGCACCCTTGAATTCACGAGCGCCGAGCCATTGACCAGTGCCCGGGAATTTACCAGGGCCCTGGAGTTGATCAAAGGACTTACACTGGCCAGGGTAGCCGTATCGGGATTGGACTCATAATTGAAAATCGAGGCAGGAGATATGTCTACAATATGGGTCGTATCATATACAGTGGTGCCATTGACCAGGACTCTGGAGTTCACCAGGACCCTCGAATTTACCAGTACCCGGGAACTGGCCAGGCAGCTCAGATTGATAAGGTCAGAATTTACGAGGACCCTGGAATTTACCAGCACCCGCGAATTTACCAGACCCACTGCATTAGATAGATTCGCCTGGTATTCATTGGTAATAGAATTTAGGAAGGCTGTCCTTTCCGAAGAGGCGATCAGGGAGTCCCCATAACTGAAATTGAAATGAAATCCCCCTATCGGATCTCCATACTTTAAGGTGGTATCCCGGGGGGTGATCACCAGGGGCATGGGATTGACGGAGAGCAGTCCTTTTTCGAAATCAAATTTGTAAAGTTCCATCAAGGCTACGTATATGGAATCTCCCGGCGCAAAAGTTTTCAGGGCCGGGGTGATGGAATAAATTCCCACCGGGCTTAGCGAAGTAGCGGTGGTCGTATACCGGATGGTATCCAGACCCATGTCTTTGAGGGTAAGCCCCGTCTGAGAAAGTGGCACACTGTCCACCAGTACCGTGGCCGAAAATGAAGGGATTTGTTCCCCGTATTTTTTGACCGTATTATTGGCGGTTACCGTGATCACTTTTTTTACAGGTGAAAAGAAAAAGAGGGAATCCGAATAACCTCCATCCAGCCCACTGGAAGAAATCGGGGCGGTATAAACCTGGATGGCAGGATTTCCAATAAAAGCAGGCACAGAGGCTGTCACCGTATTGGTGTTGACATAGCTGGTAGGCAGTGGCTTGCCCCGGAATAGCACTACGGAACTGCTGTCGAGGTATTTGCCAATGACAGAGACCTGGAGCGGTTGGGTGCCGGGGGTGACAGTAGTATCCGCCAGGACAAGTTTGTCGATTTCCGGTTTGGGAGTGGCAAAGGTGTGCATCATGGCATAAGGCTGGATAAATCCATACCCTGTCGTATAGTCAAATCCGGGAGTACCCATGTCAAGGGCAGTCTTTTCCATGAGGTACCGCACACTGTCCGGAGCATATGTTTCGTTGGAAAATTTTTTCTTTCCCTCCAGGAGGAGTGCAGCCACACCTGCCGCATGGGGTGCAGCGCAGGAAGTGCCAAAGAAATTGGGGAAAAGGTCCCCGTCAATATTTTGTCCACCCATATAGACCGTCGTATTTACTCCATTGGGTGCGGTAAATTCCGGCTTGTTTCTTACCACTCCATTGATGGGAGTCCCCCCCACAGAGGAAAAGGATGCGAGGGTAGGAGGATTGACCCCGTAAGGAGGGGTATTACTGTATAATACGGCCCCTACCGCCATTGCTCCAGCCGCATTGGCCTGGCCCACGATGGTGGAATTGCCATTATTATATTTGCTGATGATTCCGTTGCCCCGGAAGAACACATATTTAAACAGCACCGGACCTGAACCGGAAGCCCTGGCAATCACAATATTGGTCTTGGTGGTCTGATTGACGGTAAAGGGGAGGATCTCAATTGGGTCCCCGCCGATGTTATTTCGATTGCATCCGAACAAGATATTGCCGTTATTATCGGTCAGATACACGTCCATGTCATTGGTGGTTCCCGTTTGGGAGGTGCCGGATGAATAAATACCGTCCTGCCACTGAAGCACCAGCGTATAACTTCCCGGAGTCACAGTGATGGTCTGGTAGATATCCCCGCCTCCAAAATCGTGGGCCATTCCCTTGATTCCCGGAGGCGCGGTGACGGGATTGAATACTCCCTCATAGGATTGGTTGCCATAGTTGCCTGCGGCAGAAAAGTAGGATACTCCCTTGGCAGCGACACTGTCCACAGCCTGGGCAACCTGGCCATCCTGGAGGAAAGGTTCAGTGATATAGGTAACGTCGTCTACAATGATATTACAGCTGTCTTTTTGTAATTCCTTAATTCCTTGCGCAAAATCCTGGGCATTGATAAAGCCAGTCCGGAAGGCGAGTTTAGCCTTGGGGGCTATGTCATGGATGATCTGCAGCATGGCTCTTCCTTCATCTGAAAGGGGGCCATAAGGATAATCTTTCAATACATCGACCGGATCCGGATTTTCCGGATTGCCTATCCCGGGAAGATCATCGTTCAGGACATCGGTCTGAGCGGGATTTCCAGGAAGGGTATTGTAACTGTTGGATATGACCCCTACTTTGATTCCTGCTCCGTCAAGGCCATAGCCGTTTCTGACCAGGTAGGAACGCATGGACGTATCTCCCTGGGAAGTCACTACCCCGGCATTACTGATAGAAGGATAGATGGGTCTGCAAAAATCAATTAAGGTTGGCAGGCTGTCCAGCTTCATCAGGTTCGAAATGGGATACTTTCCGGAAATGATCAGGGTGGAAGGTCCGTTGTCAATGAGGTCGGTCATCCCATAATTGCTGGTTTGGAGTAAAGACAATAAAGTGCTGTACTGACCCTGGAGGGCGACTACATCGATTAATACACTATCATGGCTCAATATGAAAATCTGCTTGAAACTGGAATCCGGGACCGTACCATAACTCTGGAAAAGGGCGGTCAATTCAGGTCCGATCAGGTTGGAGAGCTTACCTCCGGGTGGTGCAGGATAATAAGGAGTGATGCACTGGTTGAATCCGACAATGGCTGTATCGGTAGCGAAACATCCCCCATTGGGG
>JAJXYG010000264.1 GCA_021780705.1 Bacteroidota bacterium | reverse complement strand
CAAAAAGAAAGAGACATACCGCAAGCATCCATCGGCCCGCGGAATTTCCAATCGTAATCAACAACAGGGCATAACACAGGGCTGCACCAATTACCACGATCCTGCTGCCATGGCGGGAGGCCAGATATCCCGAAAAAGGCAGTGCGAGGAATGACCCTACGGGCATTGAAAGCAGTACGGTTCCAAGTTGGGGGTCAGACAGGTGTAATTGTTGTTGGATGGCTGGAATCCGGGATGCCCATGTGGCAAAGATGAACCCGTAGGAAAAGAAAAAGAAGCTGATAGAGATTCGTGAACTCGTCAAGGAATTTTGGGAAGCAGCCATGGCTTAAAAATATCAAACAATCGTGTATTATTTCTTGGCTTTTGTTTTAGGGACAAAATTATCGGCGCCCTTGGACTGGAAGTGAAGATGGTCAAAGGTCCGAATTATAAGGTTCACTTATGGCGTAATGAAGATGCACACATGTTAAGAGGAACTGCATTATAATGCTCTGGAGGTGCACCGGATAGGCCATATAATGATGTCCCACTCCTTCCAAATTTGAGTGATAGGGAAAATTATAAACCAATCTGATGAAGGTAACCTTGGAATGCCATGTATTTTCCTATTTCAGAAATAGGTATCCCGATAATTTAGAATTCTCTCCCACCTTGTTCTACCATGTGCTCCTTTGTTGGAGGTGAGACTTCCCAGCCGATCGCCTGAAGGAAGTGGAGAACGATTTCTTTGAGGTGGACCATTTCGTGGCTACCCACCTGGGTCCCTAAGGGATATAGCGCCTTCGATGATTCGGCCTTCTGAGACCTCAAATGGCTCTCCTACATTTTCCTGTTGATACCTCATCCAGGGATTGCTATATTTCTTCCAGAGAGAACGGGAGCCTCCGGATTCTGGTTTTCGTCAGGTCATAAATCGCATTTGCCAAGGCCGGAGCGACAGCGGGAAGCGCCCCCTCCCCTGCTCCATTAGGCGGAGCGGCACTATCTATTACTTCAACTTCCAGGTCAGGGCTTTCATGGATTCTCATCATATGATAGGTATCAAAGTTCTTATTGGCTACCTGACCCTTTTCTATTTTAATCCCACTTTTGATTGCAGCCGTAAGCCCCATGATGATGCACCCTTCTGTCTGCGCCCTGACTATATCGGGATTGACAGCAATTCCCACATCAATAGCAGTGTAAATCTTCCTGATGGCAATTTTTCCTGCCACACGTCCCACTTCCACCACCATGGCCACAAAGGCCCCGGAACGTTCCATGACGGCGACTCCCCTTCCTGTACCCGATTCCCTCGGGGAATTCCAATTGCTCATTTCAGATACCTTTTTTAGGACCCCACTATACTGAGGGTGATTTTTCAGCAGTTCCCTCCTGAATTCAAGGGGATCTTTTTTGGCTGCCCATGCCAGTTCGTCCATGAATGATTCATGGGCAAAGCAATTGGTAGAGTGGTATACGGATCGCCAGTAGGATACCGGTATATATAATCTTCTCAGGATTCCTCCGATCTTATAATTAGCGTAGGCATATTCCGTATTGATCCCCCCTGCAATCCCATCAGTAGGATTGGGATTGTTTCCCGACTGATTGCGGATATCCTGGCAGATCACGGTATGGGACAAGGACACCCTTCCCTCCCCATCCAAAGCCCCCTTGCATATATTGAGAGAACAGGCCCTGAAAGGGCCCTGGGAAATGTCGTCTTCCCGGGTCCATATCACTTTGATAGGAGCCCCGGTTTTTACAGACAGGTCCGCGGCCTCTTCGGTGACATCAGAAAGAGACCGCCGTCCGAACGCTCCCCCCATAAAGGTATAATTGATAGTCACCTTTTGGGGAGGAATTCCGTACTTCCTGGAAAGAAAATCTCTCATGCCATTGGGATTTTGGGTGGAACCCCAAAAAGTACATTGATCCTTTTGGACACTTACGATCACATTCATGGGCTCCATCGGCGCATGCGCCTGGTAGGGGGTTTCATAGGATGCTTCGATTTTGACCGTTCCCTGATCATATGCCCTATCAAAATCTCCCCTATGTTCAAAGACTACCGGTGACTGGGTAGAGGCATCCTGAAAGTTCGAAGCGATCTTGCCCGAATTCCAGGATGCAAGATCCCCGTTATCCCATTCCACCTTAAGTGCCCTTCTGCCCTGATAGGCTGCCCAGTAATTTTCAGCAATGACCGCCACTCCCTGGCGCTGCTGTCCAAAAACCGTCCGCGCGGTAACCAGTACGTCCTTTACCCCCTTTATTTTTTTTGACTCGGCGGGATCAAAGCTCTTTAATTTTCCAAGAAGCACCGGGCTTCTAAGAATGGAGGCATATAGCATTCCCGGCACTTCCACATCCAGGCCAAAGGTGGCAGATCCATCCGTTTTAGAGGGGATATCCTGTCTTGAAATTGATTGCCCAATGATGGTAAAATCTTCTTTTTTCTTTAATGCCGGGTTTTGGGGGGCTGGCAGCTTTCGGGCGTCCCCAACCAGATCCCCATAGGTGAAGGAAGCGCTGTTTTTACGATTATAGACCGTGGCATTTTTTGCGAAACAATCTTCCTTCGGTATTTGCCAACGTGAGGCAGCGGCACTGAGGAGCATTTCCCGGGCAGCAGCCCCGGTCTTTCTCATCCATTCAAAATTGCGGTGAATGCTCTGGCTGCCCACCACCATCTGGTCACCATAAATCTCCCTGTCAGCAGGGGATGGCTCAATTCTAATTTGATTGATGTCTACCTCCAATTCCTCCGCGATGATCATCGGGATCGCTTCAAAGGTCCCCTGCCCCATTTCAGGCCGGTGGTTGAGCAGGGTGATCTTACCCTGGGTATCAATGAAAATAAAGGGATTGAGTCCTGCTTCAGGATCATCCCGGTGAAGTGCCAGATTGACAATCCGGGTTGGCTGGCCCAGGACCGAAAAATAACCCAGAGAAAGGAAGGTGCCGGTTAACCCGGAAATTTTCAGGAATTTTCTTCTGGGTATGGGGGTAGGTATTTTCATAACCCAAATTTTTTATGAAAGGATGTGGTAAAACTGCAATCCCATAAATTTACAGGATTCCCCGGGCAAAATCAGGGGTTTTTCCATCAGTGGGGAGTAAAAAAGGGGGATTCCTTATGGAAATTTCGCATTGTCCGTCAATACCTAGAAAATAACCGCTTACACAATAGGATACATAATAAAAATAAAGGGCGTAAATTTATACGTCAGAAAATCCATAATTTCCCAACCCCACTATCTAAAATTCCAGAAATATGGCAGCATTTACTTTGACGGTGAACAACAAGGAATACCAGGTCGATGTAGATCCCGAAATGCCCTTATTGTGGGCTATCCGTGACTTCGTAGGGTTAAAGGGTACCAAATTTGGTTGCGGGATCGCCCAATGTGGCGCCTGTACCGTTCACCTGGAAGGCTCTCCGGTCCGCTCCTGTCGCCTTCCCGTTACCGCAGCAGTAGGAAAAAAGATTACCACCATTGAAGGGATTTCGCAAAATGTTGACCATGCTGTGCAAAAAGCATGGATCGAGTTGCAGGTCCCCCAATGCGGGTATTGCCAATCCGGTCAGATCATGAGTGCAGTAGCACTGCTAAACAAGAAGCCCAAGCCCACCGATCAGGATATTGACGCAGCAATGCGGGGAAATCTCTGCAGGTGTGGTACCTACCAGCGGATCCGAAAGGCCATTCACAGGGCCTCCGAAATCATGAATTCCTGATTGGTGTATCGATCGAATGAATTCTAACCTGTCGGGGGCAATACCTGTTAACGCACCCATTAATCAATTCTAAATCCAAAATTATGGACAATACTATTTCCACATTGAACCGAAGAAATTTCCTCAGAATTACCAGCCTCGCAAGCGCCGGACTTTTTATTGGCCTTTCCCTAAAAAAGGAAACCGGTATGGCGCAGGTAGCCAAAATAACCGGCGATGAAGGATCATTGGATCTTACCCCTTTCGTGCACATCGGTACTGACGGAACGATTACCCTGTTTAATCCCAGACCTGAAATGGGGCAGGGCACTTTCCAGTCTATCCCTGCGCTGATTGCTGAAGAACTGGAAGTGAGTCTGGACAAGGTCAACATTCGCCAGACGGGTGGTCAGATAATCTTCGGCAGAGGGCAATCAGCGGGAGGAAGCGCCTCAGTACGTACGGACTATTTTCCGCTTAGAAAAGTCGGTGCATCTGCCAGGGAAATGCTCCTCACAGCAGCCAGCCAGCAGTGGAACGTTCCCTTGGAGCAGTGCAACGCAGATGAGGGCATGATCTACCATAAGTCTTCAGGCAGGAGCCTGAGCTACGGTGAACTAGCCCAGGCGGCGTCCAAATTACCGATTCCCTCAGATCCGAAACTCAAAGACCCAAAGGATTTTAGGATACTGGGGAAACCGAGTCCCAGACCGGATATCCCCTTAAAGTCTTCCGGAAGAGCCGTATTTGGAATTGATGTGGATGTACCCGGGATGGTATATGCTTCAGTGGCACATAGTCCCGTCTTTGGAGCCAAGCTTGTTAAGTATGATGATTCAGATGCTAAAAAAGTGAAGGGGGTATTGAGTGTGGAAACCTGTGACCGTAAAATTGGAAAATATACCTACCCTGCCATTGCCGTCATAGCCGAAAATTACTGGGCTGCCTATAAAGGCAGAGAAGCCCTAAAAATCCAGTGGGATGATCAGGGAAATGAAAAATTCAATACGGAGGAATATACCCAGAAGCTCCGGGACCTCTCCAAGACAGAAGGGCTGGTGGATAAGGAGGTCGGCAATTTTGAACAGGCCTATCAGGCGGCTCCCGTTCGCATCGATGCGTTTTATGAAACACCGGTAGTATCCCATTCACCGATTGAACCCATGAACTGTGTGGCCAGCTGGACGGAAGGCAATAAGTTGGAAATATGGGCCTCTACCCAGGTGCCGCGTTCTATAGTGACTTCCTTCTCCAAAGAGTATGGAATCCCGGAAGATAATGTTACCGTGCATACCCAGTATTCGGGAGGTGCCTTTGGCAGAAGATTGCAGAATGATTTTGTGATTGAGGCTGCCCAGCTTTCCAAAAAAACGGGTAAGCCGGTGAAAGTCCTCTGGTCCAGGGAAGATGATACCGAACAGGGGCCTTTCAGACCCATGACCTTTTCTGCCATGAAAGGAGCGTTGTCCGCCCAGGGTGAGGTCGTAGCCTTTCAACACAAGGTAATTTCACCCTCCCTTCATGATTCAGGAGATCCTAACTTTGATCCTTCAAGGATTGATCGCTCCATGACCGAAGGCATCAGTGACCAGGCGTATGTTTTCCCGAATATGAAAAATCTTTATGTACATGCCGATTTTCATGTACCGATATCTGCATGGAGGGCGGTGACCAGTACTACGCTGGCCTTCGCACATGAATGCTTTATAGATGAACTGGCCGTAAAAGCAGGCAAAGATCCGCTCGATTTCCGCCTGGGGCTGATTGATGCAAAATCAGATACCCGCAATGTATTAATGAAACTCAGAGAAGTATCCCAATGGGACAAACCGCTACCGGAAGGTTGGGGTCGCGGCGTGGCCCAATATGAATTTTTTGCGGGGCTGGCAGGATATGTGGTGGAAGTTTCCAAAGCAGGTAGCGGGATCCATATCGAAAAGGCCTATGCCGTTATTGACCTTGGAACCATGGTCAACCCCGACACGGTACGCGGACAGGTGGAGGGAGCGGCAACCATGGCGCTCACCGCCGCCATCAAAAGCGGAATTACTTTCAAAAATGGAGAAACTGTACAAAAGAATTTTAATACCAATCAACTGGTCAGGATCCATGAAATGCCCTCTGTGGAAGTAACCATCCTAACCAATGGGGGGCCCAGAATCAAAGGAGTGGGAGAACCTGGCCTTCCTTCTTTTGCCCCGGCGCTTTGCAATGCCATCTTCTCCGCCACAGGTACAAGGATTCGCAGGTTACCCTTTGACATCAACCACATTGCCTAAGCAGCACTTCAAACCACCGATTGAAATTTTATGAAAAAAAAATTGACAATTGCAATTTCAGCAATAACCCTTACCCTTATAGTTACCTCCTTCACCCAGGAATTTGACCTGCAAAAAAGTATTGAGCGGGGAAAAAGTGTGTACACCTCCAATTGCGTGGACTGCCATAAAGCAGACGGGACTGCCGATTCCCAATATCCGCCACTGGCCAAATCCGATTACCTGAATCATTCGGCTGATACACTGATTAATGTACTCTTGCTCGGTCAGACCGGACAGGTCACCGTAAACGGAGTCTCTTATAATGATGACATGCAGCCTGTAGATTACCTCAGTGACACCGAAATCTCTGATGTCCTGAACTATATCCGAAATTCTTGGGGCAATAAGATGAACGCCATCACTCCTGCCCAGGTGAAAGCTCTAAGACAATAATCTTTTCCAAAGGATATCGTGCCGTATGGCCACCTCTATTATCCCGGATGATACGTCGGTTAAAACCGGCTGTATAATTTTCTTTATTAATCACCGTAAATAAATTACTTTCGGGTAAGCCACCCGTAAAACGGAGAGATTGCCCCCTTGCCTGGCCCTGATATTTTTCCTTTAAGCAGGATTATTTTTATATCCATAATATATGCACAAGAAAATTACACTTTGGACGCTGCTGGTGATTTTGACCGTCGGCAGTTTTGCACAGTCCACCACCCCGTCGAACATTTTCATAAAAACCCTTCCCAATGGCCTTACTGTAATGGCTGTAGAGGACCACAGCGTCCCCCTGGTGACCATTGAAATAGCCGTGAAGAATGGGGCCTATACAGAGTCCCCGGAGTATAACGGGCTGAGTCACCTATATGAGCATATGTTCTTCAAGGCCAACAAGGACTATCCGAGCCAGGAAGCCTTCCTTGAAAGAATCAAACAATTGGGGATCTCTTTCAACGGGACCACCGGAACTGAAAGAGTCAATTACTTCTTCACTTTACCCTCCTTCAATCTTACTGCAGGTTTAAAGTTTATGAATTCCGCCATCCAGTTTCCCAAATTTGATACCACCGAAATGAAAAAGGAGGATGTAGTGGTCAACGGGGAATTTCAACGGGATGAATCCAATCCGTTCTTTGCACTGACAGATTCCATGAACCACCATTTATACGGAGATTTATATAGCAGGAAAAATACCATCGGCAATCATGAGGTGATTTTGACCGCTACTCCGCAAAAAATGGAGACCATCAAAAACAAATATTACTGGCCCAACAATTCATTGCTGACGGTAGCAGGGGA
>JAJXYG010000317.1 GCA_021780705.1 Bacteroidota bacterium | reverse complement strand
TTTTCTGGCCCGCCGTATTCGGCTGGGCCCTCCTGGGAATCTGGATCAGTTCACTTAAAATCCGGCTGAGCCTGCTCGCCAACAAAACCCTCCTGCATGAATAAAATGACTTATCTGAAACAACTGCTGCTGACCGGGTGTATGCTTCTAATGGTGGGGGTCCTTCAGGCCCAGACCGCCGCAGATTCCACCGCGGCATCAGGAGGCGGCCTGATGAGCACCATGAGAAGTCACAACAAGATTTATGTGGTAATGGCCGTTTGCCTTACGATACTCACCGTTCTAATTTTATACCTAATCAGAATTGACTTAAAAGTTTCAAAAAAGGAAAAAACCGCCTGATCAGGCCCCAAATGGCATCCCCCCAATCAAGGTCAAGAAATAAGATTTGATCCAGGACGTTTAAATAAAAGTAAATTTCCATTTATGCCAACCCCCGTTCCGTACAGCTTCTTCCAGAGCGTGGAAAGAAGTTTCGACAAAGCCGCAATATTCACCGATTGGGATCCCGGAGTATTGCAGCAAATCAAGCAATGCAACAGCGTATACCAGATGAGATTCCCCATCAAGCGGGAATCCGGAGAGATTGTCACCATCGAGGCCTACCGGGTGCAGCACTCCCATCACAAGACCCCCTGTAAGGGTGGGATCCGCTTCAGCCTGAAAGTAAACCAGGATGAGGTGATGGCGCTGGCTGCCCTGATGACCTACAAGTGCGCCATCGTCAATGTCCCCTTTGGCGGAGCCAAAGGCGGGATCCGGATCAACCCCCGGGAATACACCCCCTATGAACTGGAAAAAATCACCCGGCGGTATACGGCGGAACTGATCAAGAAGAACTTTATCGGACCGGGTACTGATGTACCGGCTCCGGATTATGGTACCGGGGAAAGGGAGATGTCCTGGATCCTCGATACCTATGAAGCCATGCATCCCGGTGAAATTGATTCCGCCGGATGCGTCACCGGCAAACCCGTAACCCAGGGTGGGGTCCGGGGCAGAAAGGAAGCCACCGGACTCGGAGTCTTTTACGGGCTCAATGAAGTGTGTAACATGCCTTCAGTCATGAACAAACTGGGACTTACCACCGGGGTGAAAGGAAAAAGAATTTGTGTACAGGGGCTCGGAAATGTGGGTTACCACACCGCCCTGTTCTTCCAGCAGGCAGGAGCCCTCATCGTGGGACTGGCCGAATATGAAGGTGCCATCTGGAGTTACGACGGACTCGATATTGAAAAAGTGGTAAAGCACCGCAATGATACCGGCTCCATACTGGATTTCCCCGGCGCTGAAAACTTTGCCAACACCAGGGATGCCCTTGAAATGGAATGCGACATCCTGATCCCGGCTGCCCTTGAAAACGTCATCAACGGAGAAAATGCCTCCCGGGTCAAAGCCAAAATCGTCGGGGAAGCCGCCAACGGCCCCCTCACTCCCGAAGCCGACGAAATCCTCAACCTCAAAGGGGTCATCGTGGTCCCGGATATGTACCTCAACGCCGGCGGGGTTACCGTCAGCTATTTTGAATGGCTGAAAAACCTGAGCCATGTACGCTACGGAAGGCTGGAAAAGCGGTTCGCAGAAAGCAGGAATGCCAACATTCTCGGCAAACTGGAGGAACTTACCGGCAAAACCGTCCTGCCACAGGAAAGGGAGGTCATTATTCATGGAGCAGATGAGGTGGACCTGGTCAGAAGCGGGCTGGAGGAAACCATGATCTCCGCCACCCGTGAAATTGTCGACATATGGCAAAAAACCCCTGCCATTCCTGACCTGAGAACGGCAGCCTATGTGTGTGCCATCAATAAGGTAGCTACTACTTACGCTGAACTGGGCATCTTCCCCTAATCACCTTAGGGTTACGCCACTAGAGGCCTAAAATGGAAAGGAAGGAAGGACGGCAGTTTCCAAAAACTGTCCTGCCGCTTCCCCATTTCCCTTTTCATAACAGAAGGTATACTTTCCATTGGTGACAAGCAGGTAGGGACAGGGAAGGGCGATATGGTAGCGCAGGATCTGCTGCAGGGTCTTTTCGGTTAGCGTCACTTCAAGCGCCTTGCATTCCACAATCATGAAGGGCTGCATATCCCTTTGATAGACCACCAGGTCACAGCGTTTGTTGAGTGCTCCCACGGCAATCTTTTTTTCAACCGCCATCAAAGGGGCAGGGTATCCGCGCTCCACCAAAAACCGGATCATGTGCTGGCGGACCCATTCCTCAGGACTCAGCCTTAGCCATTTTTTGCGAATGGGATCAAAGACCTCCGGTCCGCCCGCCTGCTGGCGGACTTCGACCTGATCTTTGGGAAATTCAATTTTGAGCATGAACGGGATTTTTTTCAGGGGGTGTCGCCTTTCCTACAAATGTAAGTTCCTCCCCTGATATCAGCTGCGTGAATCCGGAAGCAGTGTGAACCTGTTTCCCTGCCTCAAAAAAATTGTACTTTTAATCCAATACAAGTCAAGGAAATACATAGATCATGAAAACAAAAAAGGAAATAGTGAACAACTGGCTTCCCCGCTATACGGGAGAAGAACTGGAAAATTTTGGGGAATACATCCTGCTGACCAACTTTGGCAATTACGTAAAAATGTTTGCAGACATTCACAAGGTCAAGATTGTCGGGGAAAACAAGGCCATGGAATGCGCCACGGCAGAGGACATCACGATCATCAATTTCGGAATGGGCAGCCCCGGGGCTGCCACCATCATGGACCTGCTCAGTGCCATCAACCCCAAGGCAGTACTTTTCCTGGGAAAGTGCGGCGGGCTCAAACGTAAAAACAAAGTGGGAGACCTGATCCTGCCCATTGCCGCCATACGGGGGGAAGGTACTTCCAATGACTATTTTCCGGCCGAGGTGCCGGCCCTGCCGGCATTCGCCCTTCAAAAAGCGATCTCCACCACCATCCGGGATTATGCGATCGACTACTGGACCGGCACGGTCTATACCACCAACCGCAGGGTATGGGAACATGACGATGCCTTCAAATCCTACCTGAGAAAGATACGGGCCTATGCCATCGACATGGAATCCGCGACGATATTCACGGTAGGATTCTATAACAAGATCCCGACGGGGGCCCTGTTGCTGGTGAGCGATTCCCCGATGGTGCCCGAAGGGGTGAAGACCTCCGAGAGCGATGCCCATGTGACCGCGAAATATGTGGAACGCCACCTCAAGATCGGAATAGATTCACTCAAACAGCTCATCAATGGAGGACTTACGGTGCGACACCTTAAATTCTGAACCCTTGAACCATTCCCCCCTCAGCCAGGGGCTACCTTTTACCATGCATCATATAATCGACCGAGATGGGAACTCCGTTATTGCAGGTTAAAAATTTATGCGTGGATTTTCGAAGTGAAAATCACACCCAGCAAGCCGTACAGGACGTGTCCTTTGAAGTTCACAAGGGAGAAACCCTTGCCATCGTAGGGGAATCCGGCTCGGGCAAAACCGTCACCTCTCTTTCCATATTGCAATTACTCCGGGGACCGCATGTAGCTCCCTCCCGGGGAGAAATTATTTTCTCTCCCGAAGGCAGCCCCCCGGTGAACCTGGTGGGCCTGCCTGAAAAATCCCTTTGTGCCATAAGGGGCAACCGGATTGCCATGATCTTCCAGGAGCCGATGACCAGCCTGAACCCGGTTCAGCGGTGCGGCAACCAGGTAATGGAAGCCATCTTCCTGCACCGCAGGGTTACCCGAAAGGAAGCCAGGGAAAAAACCCTTACCCTCTTTAGCCAGGTGAAACTGAAAAACCCGGGCGAAGTATTTGCCAAATACCCCCACCAGCTGAGCGGAGGCCAAAAGCAGCGGGTCATGATAGCGATGGCCATGAGTTGCGATCCCGCCCTGCTGATCGCCGATGAACCCACCACGGCCCTGGATGTGACGGTGCAAAAATCCATCCTGGAACTGCTCCAGGAATTACAGAAAACCTATGGCCTCAGCATCATCTATATCACCCATGATCTCGGCCTGGTCTCGGGATTTGCAAACCGGGTACTGGTTATGTACCGGGGGGGAGTGGTGGAGTCCGGTCCTACCGAAAAAATATTTTCAACACCCGTCCAGCCCTATACCCGGGCCCTCATCGCCTGCAGGCCTTCACCCGCCATGAAGGGAAAAAGGCTCCCGGTAGTAAGTGATTTTATGGGAGGTACCAAAAAGGAAGTTTCTGCCGGCAATACCATAGCCAGGGTGGAGGGAACTTCATCCACAGGCAGTGCACCCCGGGAGATCCTGCTCAAAGTAGAAGGACTCACTGTGCAGTTCCCTATAAAAAAATCCATGACCGGTGGAAGGAAAAAGCAGTTTACGGCGGTAGACGACGTAAGTTTTGAAGTGAGGAATAATGAAATTCTCGGCCTGGTCGGAGAAAGCGGATGCGGGAAAACCACCCTGGGCAGGACCCTGCTTCGGCTTACTGAACCCACCTCCGGGAAAATCTTTTTCCGCGGGCAGGATGTCAGCAAACTAAAAACGGCAGACTTAAGAAGGATGCGAAAAAATATCCAAATCGTTTTCCAGGACCCCTACGGATCGCTGAACCCGCGCCTTACCATAGGCGATGCCATTGAAGAGCCGATGAAGGTACACCAGATCCTGCCCACCCACACCCAGCGAAAAGACCGGATCATGGAACTTTTGGAAAAGGTGGACCTGAAGCCCGAACACTTCAACCGCTATCCCCATGAATTTAGCGGGGGGCAGCGACAACGTATCTGTATCGCCCGCGCCCTCAGCATTGAACCCTCTTTTATTGTCTGTGATGAAAGCGTCTCCGCCCTGGACGTAAGCGTCCAGGCACAGGTCCTGAACCTCATCGGCGACCTGCGACTGGCACTTGGCTTTACCAGTATTTTCATCACCCATGACCTTGGCGTAGTATATTACCTGAGCGACCGGATCATGGTCATGCATGAGGGAAAAATCGTGGAGACCGGAACCGCGGAAGAAATCTACTATCATCCGCAAAATGAATATACTCAAAGGTTGATTGGGGCCATGCCCAAAATCCACCTTCTGCAAGGGGAAGGGAAATGAAGCATCCGTAAAATTTATCCTCCACCCCTATTCGCATATACAAAGCTCCCCCTTTTAGACTGAAAGCACACGGTGATCAAGGCTACCATGATGGCGATACCTCCTGCCAGCAAAAAATTCCATCAGCTGATATCAGTACAGTAAGTATACCACTACAGCCACCTATGCCTAAAATAATAGGCGACGGGCAAGGCAACCAAAAAAGACCGCATGATTTGAAGCACTACCCAGTTCATGTACTTTTGAACACCCAAAAAAATAACGGCATATCTCCACAGATTTTGAAGTCACCGAAATGCATTTAGGGGTTAGACCAATTCTGCAATAAAAAAGGAAGTCGTTAGAACTGATCTCCTAAACGGAGGGGTTACACCCTTATCAAAATTGATGGAGCTAATATATTGCGAACCAAAATTTCTAATTTGCGTACCTGTTTACTGAAAATAGTTACCCCGATATAGGCCACATTGAACTATTTCAAAAAGGCGATATGACAAATGTTCAAGTTATGATGTTAAAAATACAAATAAGGTTCACTAAAATACTTTTCTCACTGGTCTTTTCGAGCATCCTTTTTTCAATGCTAATATGGAAATGGGGTGGCAAGGAATTGAATTTTTCTTCGGATCACCTTGACCTAAATTTCTTCAACACAATTTGCGGATCCTTTGGTATTGCGGGTCTTCTAATTGCGATTTATCAAATTTCTGAAATTAGAAACGAAAGGGAGATAAGAAAGGATACAATTGAGGGGATGAAGCAAAGAAGTTTTACGGATTCAGCCTTATACAATTTGGGTTCCATAAAACCTCAGTTGAAAGCAATGCAGGCATCCATCATTAAACAAACCTTCTTATCGGAAAAAATAATTAACTCATACATTGTAACCGTTACCGAAGCAACCCAGGTGTTTCACCACATTATTTATCTACAAGAAACATTAACTATCCCTATCTCAATTGATTGACAAATGGTACTAAATTTACTGGGAAAAATGCTCACAGAATTCAATCTAGCGATAGTAAATAAGCAATATAAATCGCTTCCAAGACAAGAATTAATTCTGGATATTGGAGAGTTAATCAAAAATATCACTTACTGCCAACACCTCTTAACCTCTTCAAATTATGACAAATTTTAATTACATAGAATTATTTACCGCACTGCTTCATGCAACTGAGACAGAAAAGATCAAATGGAACCCTGAAGAAGTTAACCCGAATCAATTTTACTACTTCGCTTCCAGGAGCAGGAAAATTTTACTGGATAAATTTACTGCCATCACTGACACAGAGCAATTGGCCTGCTATGATATTACATTTTTCAATGAAGATGGAAGCATTATTGATGAGGTGGTCCTGTCAGGCACTTCGCAGGAGAAAGAAGAATTTACCTTGCTTGAAAAACTGTATGGCCTTGTTTCTGACAAGTATTCAGGCACCCGTAAGGATCCTGCTACCGAAATTCTGGCTGAGCTAACGGCCTCCATTCAGACAATCGCCGCATCCTAAGTTCTCATGAGGCAATTCGGTAAGATAGAGTATCCGGACATTATCTCACCATTAGTAATCTATTCTGTTAAACATGCGCCTGAACCTTACCCTGCCCTTCATTCTCTCAAAACCGATCAAGCTTTTTAAAAAAGCAATCTTTCTTATGCTTTTTGAGTACCCTTCATCGCTACTTTAAATTCAAACGAATACCTTGAAAACTCAGTGAATCATATTAAGGGATGCAAAATTACCTGTAAACTCAATTTTTATGAATATCGGTGATACATAGTTCAGTTGCCACATATCGGTAAGGCTCCCGTTAACCAGTACCATTAATAAAGCCTAGTAGTCCTCCCTCCTTCCAAAAGTAAACGCGTGCGAAATCCGAAAGGCAATGACATTGGTACCGGTTTTTCCGAAGCCGTGCTCGAACCTCAGTCCCACATTAAACTGGATATGACCGGTAGGTTGAAACAAATATCCAAACCCAATCGCTGCCATAGGGCCCTTTATTTCTTCATTCACCGGGTTGCCATTATTGTCATATACCGGCCCGCCGTACTGGTCATACACTCCGATAGAAGTCCCTCCAAATACATAACCCGCCTGAGGTTCCACCCAAAAACCCGAACCTGAACGATCGAGGGTATAGCGATATCCTACCAGGACAGGAACCATGCCTACATCCTGCTGCTGGTTGTCCTGAAAGTATAGAAACCCTCCTTCCAGGGTGGCATAATCGGATTCACTT
>JAJXYG010000015.1 GCA_021780705.1 Bacteroidota bacterium | reverse complement strand
AAAACCTGCGTCCAAATGGATGGAGCCTGTCGCCTGCCGGGCGGGGCTATCTGCTGGGGGACCTCCCCTTGAATATTGCGGTAAACAGGTCCCACCATCTCATGGCCGTCACCAACAATGGCCAGAGCACCCAGAGCATCCAGCTCATTGACGCCGCGACGGGCAACATCCTCGACAATATCGTGGTAGCAGAGTCCTGGCTGGGCCTGAAATTCAGCAGCGATGCCCATTATTTGTACGCCTCCGGGGGCAACAACAACTGGATCCTGAAGTATGCCATCCGGGGCCATAAGCTCCACCTGGTGGATTCCCTGGTGCTGGGTAAAAAGTGGCCCAACCGGATTTCGCCGGCAGGAATTGATATCGATGATGCCCGTCACATCCTTTATGTGGTCACCAAGGACAATAATTCGCTGTACCTGGTAAACCTGCTCACAAAAAAAATAATTGGCCGGTATCCGCTGGATGCCGAAGGATATACCTGTTTGCTTTCCGCTGACAAAAGCCGGTTATATATCAGCTGCTGGGGTGGCGGAAAAATCCTTGTCTTCAATACCCGCAGCCGGGTCTTCACCGGCAAGATCACCGTGGGTGACCATCCCAACGATATGTGCCTGACCCGAAACGGCAAATACCTATATGTGGCCAACGCCGAGGACAATTCCGTATCGGTAGTCTACTTGCCCAAAGGCAAGGTGGTAGAAACCCTCAATTCCTCTCTATACCCGAATTCCCCGGAAGGAAGCACCACCAATGGGGTAGCCCTCAGTGAAGATGAAAAGACCCTGTATATTGCCAATGCGGACAATAACTGTCTGGCCGTGTTTGATGTCAGCCATCCCGGCCACAGCCTCTCCAGGGGATTCATTCCCACCGGCTGGTACCCGACCTGTGTCCGGGTAGTAGGCAGCCAGATCTTTGTCACCAATGGAAAAGGATTTTCCTCCTTTGCCAATCCCGGAGGCCCCAACCCTTATGATACCACCGAACACATTGAATATCAAAATGGGGACACTTCAAAGACCGGCAAGGTCCAATATATCGGCGGGCTGTTTACCGGGACGATGAGCATCATCAATACCCCGGATGCCCGCCAGCTGGCCGGCTATTCCAGGGAAGTGTATGAGAACACCCCCTTTACGAAGGCACGCGAGGAAGTATCCCAGGGACAGAAGGGCAATCCCATCCCCGAGCGGGTAGGCGATCCTTCGCCCATCAAATATATTTTCTATATCATCAAGGAAAACCGGACTTATGACCAGGTGCTCGGGGATGTAAGTGAAGGCAACGGGGATACGAGCCTGGTGCTGTTCGGAAAAAAGATCACTCCCAATGAGCATAAGCTGGTCAAGGATTTTGTCCTGCTGGATAATATTTACTGTGACGGGGAAGTAAGTGCCGACGGACATAACTGGAGCCTGGGGGCCTATGCCAATGATTACCTGGAAAAAAACTGGGTGACCAGTTACGGGGGCAGAGGAGGCACCTATGATGCGGAAGGGACCCGGAAGATCGCCAATGACAAAAACGGGTTTATCTGGAATGATTGCCGAAAGGCCGGGGTAAGCTACCGCACCTACGGGGAATTTGCCGATGACTACAAGCCCAACATCCCGGTACTCAAGGGGCACTATTGCCCGTATTTCACCAGCTGGGACCTGAAAGTCCGGGATACCACCCGGGTCAGGCAATGGGAACGGGATTTTGACTCCCTGGTTCGGGTACATGCCCTCCCCCATCTCAATACCCTGCGGCTGATCTGTGACCATACCGAAGGGCTCAGGACCGGCAGACCCACCCCCTTTGCGCATGTGGCAGACAATGACCTGGCCGTCGGGATGTTTGTCGACTACCTGAGCAAGAGCCCGGTCTGGAAGCAGAGCCTGGTATTGATTATTGAAGATGACGCCCAGGACGGGCCTGACCATGTGGATGCCCACCGCACTACCGCCTACATTGCCGGCCCGTATGTCAAAAGGCATTTTGTGGATCATACCCCCTACACTACTACCAGCCTGCTGAGAACCATTGAACTGATCCTGGGGCTTCCTCCCTTGAGCCAGTACGATGCCGCGGCTACCCCCTTGTGGAGAAGTTTTATGGATAAACCCGATTACAGCGGATTTGACCATGTGGGTGAAACGGTGGACCTCAATCAAATCTACCCTAAGACCAATGCCCTTACCAAGGAGAGCGCCACGTTCAATTTCACCAAGGAGGATATGGTACCGGAAGCGGCCTTCAATGAAGTGCTGTGGAAAGCCATCAAGGGAGATAATGTGCCGTTTCCCTCACCCAGAAGGTCTGCCTTTCTGAAAGTGGACCGGGATAAGGACTAGCAGTCCAATGGTAGGGTGCAGCTGGGACCGGTAACGCCAATCCTAAGGCTGGCCGCGTGGAGCAATCAATTTTCCTATATAGGGAATATGGGCCAATTCCTTTTTTTCCACCACCGATAGAAACCAGAGGTAGATACCCAGCAGCACGGTAGCACTTACCAGGCTCACCACGGTACCTTTCACCAGATGGGTAATCCCTTCATGGACCAAAAACAGCAGGACCACTATGGCGATGTATCCCACGAGTTTTTTCAATGGATAGGGGATCTTGTATTCCTTTTGGCCCCACAGGTAACAAATTACCATCATCGAACCGTAACACAGGAAAGTGGCCCAGGCGGAGGCCATATAACTCATGATAGGGATGAAAATAAAATTGACCGTAAGGGTGATGGCTGCCCCGATCAGGGTGATATAGGCTCCGGCAATGGTTTTGTGGGTAAGCTTGTACCAGATCGTCAGGTTATAATAAATGCCCAGGAACATATTGGCCAGAAGCAGGATGGGCACCACCTTTAACCCGGTCCAGTAGCTGGGCCGGCTCAGAAAATGTTTCCAGATATCCAGGTACAGCGATACCATCAGGAACATGATGGTCACCGTAATCACAAAGAATTTCATGACCCGGGCATAGATTTTTTGGGGATTTTGTCCTTCGGCCTGCTTGAAGAAAAAGGGTTCGGCGCCCATCCGAAAAGCCTGTATGAAAAGGGTGATCAGGATCGACAATTTGTAACATCCCGAATAAATCCCCACCTGGACCATGGCCTCATCCACGGTCTTGACGGGGGCCAGCCAGGAGATCATGATCCGGTCGAAGGTCTCATTAATCATCCCTCCGAAACCGGCAATCAGCAGGGGCAGGGAATAGACCAGCATGGCACTCCACACCTTCCGGTTGAATTTGAACTCAAAGGAAAGAAACTCTTTGGAAAGCAGCAGCAGGGCAAATAATGAGGCGCATAAATTGGCAATGATCACATACCCCACCCCGTAATCAGCCCGGTAAAAGGTGGCTACAAATCCGTAGGGGGCCTCTTTGGCCCAACGCGGACATACTGAAATCAGGAAATACGTCACCAGTATCTGGAAGATGATGGTGGTGACCCGGATGAGGGCATATTTTCGGGGCCGCTGGTCCAGCCTGAGTTTGGCGAAAGGAAGCGTGGCCAGCGTGTCGCAGGCAATGATCAGGGCTGAATAGGTGATCAGCTCGGGATGGGCGTCCAGCCTGAGCAGGTGGGCAAAGGTCTGCCTGGAAAGAATCAGCAGGGTCGTCAGCACCGACGTACTCAAAAGAATGGAAATTGTCGCCGTGCTGTATATGTCCTTTTTGAATTCATCTTTGGACGCAAACCGGAAAAAGGCCGTCTCTATCCCGTAGGTGAAGATGACATTTAGGAAGGGAATGGCGGCATAGAGGTTGCTCATGTCTCCGTACCCGGAAACCGCCAGCTTATAGGTCAGGTATGGGGTGAGAAGATAAAACAGAAACCTTGCCGCAATGGAACTCACTCCATACCACATGGTCTGACCGGCTAATTTCTTGATGCTGCTCAAAATAGGGGTTTAAAAATTCAAATTTAGGTTTATAAATTTTATCAAAGGAAAACCCGTGCGGGATCAGGGCTGGGCATAACGTTTGTCCTTTTCGAAGGTGGTATCATTGAGTGCGTGAAGAAAATATACGATGTCGTCTTTTTCCTGCTCGGTAAAGGGGACTGCCTTGCGCAGGGAGGAATCCAGGGTCGGTCCCACATGGATTCCCTTGCTGTAATGGTCAATCACATTATACAGGGAATACAGCCTCCCGTCATGGGTATAGGGAAAGGTGACGGAGAGGTTGCGCAGACTGGGCACCTTGAATTTAAGGGAGTCAGCGGGGTCCCCGGTAATGCGCATACGTCCCACGTCCTTCAGATAGGGATTCAGGGAAAGGCCGTCGTTGCGGTAGGAATAGTCTGTGAACAACGGCTCGGGGTGACAGGTGCTGCAACGGGCCTTATAAAGGGCATATCCTCTCGCCTCTGCTGAATTAAAAGTAGCTTCCCCTCTCATGACCTTATCATATTTGGAATTATAGGACACCAGTGACCCTACAAACTGGGCCAGTGCCTTAAGCATCCGCTGGCTGTTGATGATGGGGGTGCCAAAGGCGGCCTTGAACATACGGGGGTATACGGGGTCTTTTCGCAGCCTCGCCAGGACCGAGTCCAGTGTTTCTGCCATTTCATTGGGAGCGGTAATGGGCACCAGGGGCTGCAATTCGAGGTGATTGACTCCTCCATCCCAGTTATAGGATCTGGCCCAGGCCAAATTAAAAAGCGGGGGGGCATTGCGGGTAGTGAACTGGTTGTTAAACCCATGGCTCAGGTCGTGATCGTAGGTGGCAAAGGCGGCAAATTGCTCATGGCAGGAGGCGCAGGGAAAATTGCCATCCCGGCTCAGCCGCCCGTCATAAAATAACTTTCTGCCCAGCTGAAAACCTTCCTCCGTAAGGGGGTTATGGGCAAAGATATTGGTGGGCGGTTGGGGCCAACCCCTCGGAATGGTCAGCTTCAGGGGGGTGGGATGAAAGTGGGGGGTCTTATGGGGATGGCCCCCGGCCTCATCCCAGGAGAATGTGCCTATCGCCCCAGCGACCAGGAGTAATATGACCCATAACTTTTTCAATGGGAATCCGGGACGATTTTATCAATATGGAACATATGGGCGTAGTTCTCACTCATCTCGCGGGCCAGCAGCCCGGGGGTGGTGATGACCGGGTGCTCGGAAATCCGGAATTCATGAACGGATTTCCACCAGGCATTGAGGTCTGCGTCCACATAAATGGTGCAGGTTTCTCCACCGTGGAATTCTTGCACTTTGTCAAAGGGTAGCCGGATGGTCTGAAGCACTTTATGGGGACCGCTGTAACCCCCGATGTGGTATTCAAACTTCTGATTTACCTGGGTGGAAGCGGGTGAATTGCCTTCCATCTTTGCCATGACGTAGCCGCTGTTCCAGGTCCAGAACATGTCGCGCATCGGATCCAGGACCCCGGTCTGCGCTCCGGATACATTCAGCAAGCTGTCTACCCCCAACAGGAATCCCAGTGAATGGTAGGAGCCTGCAGGAATTTTTACCTCTGCTACCCATGAGGCGGGAATCCCCTGGTCAATCAAAAAGTAGGTATGGCGGATCCGCTCCTGCCTGCCTGTTGTCCCCAGGAAAATATCCGTCACATAATACCGGAACCTGGTCACCGTATAGCTTTCCCCGAAAGGATTCTCGTAGGTGGAATCCCTCAGCACCAGGTCACGGGCGCCTACCTTGTTGGAAAAAACAATCCGGAGGGTGGCTGGGTCCTGTGTCGTTTTAGTCCGGGCCTCCTTGAATGACAAGCCGGTGAACACCACTGCCGCCAGCAAAAATGCCTTTCCCCGGTTGAAAACCTTAGGTTTCATCATGGCTTATTCTTTTTCTACCTTCCTTTATCAGACTTTTTTGTTTTTTGTTTTGAATCCGTTTGAGTTGGGAGGCTCTGGTGGGTGCAGTCGGGGTACGGCGTTTTTTTTCGATCAGGGCCTGCTTGATTAATTCATGAATTTTGTGGATCACCCTTTCCTTGTTACCTAACTGGGTCCGTTCTGCCTGGCTGCGCACCTTCAGAAATCCCTCCCGGGAAATTCTGCCGGAAAGCACCTCTGCAATCTTCTGCTTCTGGGAGTCACTGAGCAGTGTGGAGGAGGCTATGTGGAAGTAGCCTTCCACCATGGTTTCCACCTTGTTTACATTTTGTCCCCCCTTTCCGCCGCTGCGAGCGGTCCTGAACTCTATTTCGGGTAAAACGTTTATCATTGCCAAAATTACAAAATTAATGGCTGGCCCTTATATCATAACCGCCTGACTGGTAATTAATAAGTAATTTGTGAAGGGTTAATTTTTAAAAGAGCGAAAAATTTGACATTTTTGCATATAACATCAAGCAAATGAAGTTAAAAGGCATATATAGTTCACTTTGTGAAAGTAAATATTCCGGCAAAAAATCATTTGCAGTATTGATCGACCCCGATAAGGTGGATGACCAGAAGGTGATGCAGTTGGTGGAACTGGGAGTCAATGCCAAAATTGATTATTTCCTGGTGGGAGGAAGCCTGGTGGTTTCCAATTATATTGACGAGTGTGTCCGGTTGATCAAAAAACACTGTTCGATTCCGGTAATCCTGTTCCCGGGCAGTCCGAGCCAGGTTTCCCGCAATGCGGATGCCCTTCTTTACCTTTCCCTGATCAGCGGCCGCAATGCAGACCTGCTGATCGGCCAGCATGTGGTAAGCGCTCCGGTAATCCGGCAAAGCGGCCTGGAGATCATTTCAACCGGATACATGGTAATAGACGGAGGCGCACCTACCACAGTTTCTTATATTTCCAATGCCTCTCCCCTGCCTGCCGATAAAAACGAAATTGCGATGTGCACCGCTATGGCGGGAGAAATGCTTGGCATGAAACTTATTTATATGGACGCCGGAAGTGGTGCCAGGGTTCCTATCACGGAGAGCATGATTGCACACGTGTCCAATTGTATAGAAGTCCCCTTAATTGTCGGCGGAGGAATCAGGGATCCGGAAAAGGCCTATCTCAATTGTAAGGCAGGTGCGGATATGGTGGTGGTAGGAAATGCCATTGAAAAAGACGAGTCACTGATTTATGAAATATCTGCGGCCGTGCACTCTATCCCGGTAAGGGTATAATCGCCGGGACTAGTGTTTTCGTCCTACAAATCCCAAGATCTTTTTTCAAATAAGACCTGTCCGAAGGGAGTAGCTACAGGCTCATCATCTCCTTGAATTTGGCTGCCTGCCGCCTGCTTACTTCAATTTTTTCTCCTCCCAGCAGGTCAATGAGCAATCCGCCATTGAAGTAAGGTTCTATCTTGTCAATCATCCTCAGGTTGATGATGTGTTTGCGGTTGGCCCGAAAAAACATTTTATCATCT
>JAJXYG010000339.1 GCA_021780705.1 Bacteroidota bacterium | reverse complement strand
GATCCAGGTAGAATTGGGATTGCGGATTGGCATTGAAGTATCCGGTAGTATCATTTTTGGGTCCGGTCTTTCCGGAAAAAGTTACCAGGCGATACCCTACTCCTGCATTCACCCGCAGGTGTGGGGACAGTGGTTTTTCAGCCAGTAAGCCGGCAGAAAAACCCCATCCTGGATGCAGCAACAAAGATTCATTGGTATAGGTGATCCCGGGACCTGTCCCGGGTCCGGAGCTGTTCTGTGCATAAGAATATGGGGTGAAAAAGGAGGCGGGCAATTGACTACCCGCAGCAGAGATCCCGGGATTGAAGTAGATGACGATCCCCCATCGGCGTTGCTTTCCTTTGGTTTGGGTTGGGGTCGCGGTCCGGGCAATTACGGTAGTATCCCCGGCGGCGGGTGGTGTCAAGTTTGAAGGCCTGGTTTTGGCTAATTCATCTGAGACTGCCGATTCTTGCATTCCAGTTCTTTTTGCCCGGGTGTGGGCCGAAGTATCAATCGAGGTGGGTTCCTCCCTGGTTGGATTGGAATTCAGGGTTGATAAAGCAGGCTCCTGCCTTGAAGTGACCCGGTTATTCTCTCGGTTATTTTCATTAAATGCAATCTGAGGGTTAGTTGATTTTACCCCCGTACGAAGCCCGGAACCGGAATTCGATATCGGATCAACCTGAAGGGAGGTGGCCAGCCTTGGTCGAGGGCTCCTTGGAGTGGGTTGGGATTGGGTACCTGCCAACTTGGTTCCTTTTGGAGGTATTTGATTGGGTAAGATCCCGGGCTCGGCTTGAATATATTTTTCAGTCGATTTTTGTTTTTGTACCAAGGAGGGGTGAGTAGGCACACCTGGGTTGCGCAAGATCAATAGCGCCGCTCCTCCCAACAGGAGACCTGCCCCCAGCCATAAAAATAGCAGCCACCTTCTGGAATTTTTCTTTCCCACCTTAGCCTCAATTTTAGGCCATAGGGTGTCCGGGAGGGGTAATTCCCACTCTTTCAGTCTTTTTTGAACCTCCCTTTCAAAATTATTTTCTTCCATATTTATCAGGTTGCGCGTTTGCTGAAAATTTTTTTATCCACTCTATCAACAGCGCCCTCGCCCGGGCATATTGTGATCTGGAGGTCCCTTCGTGGACCCCCAACATCGAAGCGATTTCGACATGAGTATACCCTTCCACGGCATGCAGGTTAAAAATCGTCTGAAACCCCGTAGGCAACTGACGAATCAGTTCCGACAGTTCCTTTGCCTCCAGCATGACGGAAGGGTCTTCGGTAGAAACGGGGTGCATTGCCGAATCCGCGAAGGAAAGGTCGTATTGGTAAGGCCGGTTGCTTTTCAGGAAATTCAGGGCCGTATGGACCATGATGGTCCTGATCCATCCTCCCAGTTCTCCTTCTGCCCGGTAATCCGGCAAATAGGTGAACACCTTGATAAATCCTTCCTGCAGCACGTCTTCGGCATCGGCCATACTCTTGGTATAGCGATAGCAAAGGCCGAGCATGGCGGGTGCGAAAAGCTCATAGAGCTGCCGCTGCGCACCAGGCTTTTTCCTGATACAATCTTTCACCAGTTTGCCGGAATCTGTCATAGTGGTAGTAGGTGGACAATCGGGAAGTCCAAAACGTTGCATTCAATTTAGCAAATTGTCGGCTGGAAAGGAAGTGGGAATTTTTACCTTTGAAGTCATCGCAAAATAAACTGAAAAATACTCATGATGAATCTTGTTGAAAAAGATACCGCCTATGTCTGGCACCCCTACACCCATCAGAAGGGCCGGCTGCCTTCCATCCGGATGGTAAAAGGAAAGAATACCCTGCTTTATGACCAGGAAGGAAATACCTATATCGACGCAGTAAGCAGCTGGTGGGTCACCATCCACGGCCATGGCAACAAGTATATTGCCTCCCGGCTGGGAAAGCAGGCCGCCATCCTGGAACAGGTAATCTTTGCGGGGTTTACCCATAAACCTGCAGTATCCCTGGCGGAAAAGCTGCTGAAGATTCTTCCGGGAGACTTTGCCAGGATATTTTATTCGGACAACGGCTCCACCGCCACCGAGGTGGCCATTAAAATGGCGCTGCAATACTGGCTGAACAAGGAGGCTTCTCACCGCACCCGGATCGTAGCCCTCCATGACAGCTACCATGGAGATACCTTTGGGGCCATGAGTATCAGTGAAAGAGGCACTTTCACGATGGCCTTCCGCGACAAACTGTTTGAAGTCATTTTTATTGATCCCCCCCATAAGGACAACCTGGAACAGATCAAAGCTACCCTTGAACCTATTGCGGGTGAAATTGCCTGCTTCATCTATGAACCCCTGCTGCAGGGAGCCGGAGGTATGAAAATGTACAAACCCGAACACCTGGATCCGCTGCTGCACTTCCTTAAACAAAAAGAGGTGGTATGTATTGCTGACGAGGTGCTCACCGGATTCTACCGGACCGGAAAATTATTTGCGGGAGAATACCTCACTGAAAAGGCGGACATTATTTGTCTGAGCAAGGGCCTGACCGGTGGCACTATGGCCCTGGGGGTTACCAGCTGTACGCAGAAGGTCTATGAGGCCTTTAATACCGATGACCGCACCCAGACCTTCTTCCATGGGCATTCCTTTACGGCGAACCCCCTGGCCTGCACTGCCTCCCTGGCCAGCATGGAACTGGTCATGAAAAAGAAACTCAAAAGAAGGGTCGGGGAAATCCAGGCCGCACAGGCCCGGTTCCTTGAAGAGCTATACCCGTTTGCCGAGAGAAAAATCATCAAGAACCTTCGTCACTTGGGTACGATTTGTGCATTTGAAATTGCCATCAGTGAAACCGAAGGGTATCTGGCGGGAATTGGGCAGAAATTCTCGGCCTTCTGCCTGAAAAGCGGGGTATATCTCAGGGCACTTGGAAACACGATCTATATCATGCCGCCCTATTGTATTACCGACAAGGAACTCAGGAAGGTACACCAGACCATACTGCGCTTTTTACAGCAGCTCATCCGTAATAATTAGCTAGCTAGCTAGGAAGCCCGAGGTTCGGCAGCCATTTTCAGATAATGGATGGCCCGTTCGTAAATGGGGCTGGTCATTTTATCCAGGAAGATGCCCACGATTTTTCGCCAGGGATACCAGCCGAGTTCGGTATTGATATTCCAGGTGAGCTGGGTTTGACCATGATCCTTTGGAATCAGCACAAACTGGTAACTGCCTTTGGGTCCATTGCTCCCCGGAAAATCTACCTCTATGACATTGGAGGCAGGACGGGTCAGCACTACCTGCAGGTTTCGTCCACTGGAATCTGTGATCCATCCATAGGTGGTATCCCCCGACATCCGGGTGTGGGTGGTGATTGTTTTGCCTTCATAGGCCGGATTCCAATTGGCCCAATTCGGCAAATTTTCTACCTGGGCGGCGATGGCAGAGTCGCTGGCATCAATCAACAGGGTTTGAGATACGGTTACCGCAGAGGGCAAAAACAGGCTCACCAACCAAAGGACAATGAGCATCAACAGCAGACCCGTAGCAAATAGTTTGAATTTTTGCATACCAATTAGGGGATTATTCCCATTTAAACACTTTTACCGCAATGGCATAGATAATAACTCCCCAGATCAGCAGTGCCCCGATTTCCCAGCGTACATCCCAGAGGCTCTTTCCTTCAAAGGCTACGTCCCGAAGGGCTTCATTCAAATGGGTCAGGGGCATGATCTTGGCAACCCATTGCAGCCAGTTGGGAAACACGCTCACTGAAAAGAAGGTCCCCCCTATGAGGAACTGGGGCAGGGTGATCAGGTTGGCAAAGGGCGGGATGGTATTGTCACTTTTGGCAAGACCCGACACCACAAATCCAAACCCCATAAATACCACCAATCCTATGAAGCTGAGCACCAGCATGTCCCAAAAGGTGGCTAGTCCATTGATCAGGGTAAAATGAAAGAAAAGATAGCCGATCAGGATGATGACCACAGCGGTCAGCAACTGGAAAAGTACCCGGCTGAGCATTTCTCCGAGAATGATGAAGGTCCGGCTAATGGGCGTGGCAAAAAACCGCTTCAGTACCAGGGTATTGCGCAGGTTAAAAAACATAAAGGCCACTCCAAAAACACCTGAGGCCAGCAGCGAAAAACCCAGCTGGCCCGGAAGGATGAAATCAATGGTCCGGTAGGGTCTTATGATGGCAATATCCCGGGTGGGATTGAAGTCAAATTTGGCATAGCCCGGCCGGTCGGGAAAGGCTTTGTTGCTGATTTCATTGATCACACTCTCGACCAGGGCTTTGAATTGAGGCCATTTGTCATTACTTGAGTTGGTGCTTTTTAGCGTGAACTCATAGGGAGGGGTTCCCGATGGGTTCTTTTGAATATTGATGATTCCTGCCAGATTTCCCCGGTCCAGGTCATTTTTCAGGGAATCGGGATCCTGGTAATGGATTATTTTGACTTCTCCGGAAGCCATCAGGGCATGGTAGAGGGCGTTGGACGTGTCGGCACTGTTTTCCATAGCTACCTTAAAGACCCGTTTCGCGCCTACGTCCCCAATGAATCCAAAAACCAGGATAAATACAAAGGGAAAGGCAAAACCAAAGACCACGGAAGAAGGACTCCTGAAGATCGCCCTCAGGCTTGCTTTGGTAATGGCAAACATCGCCTGAAACTGGCTGTATGACTTCATGAATGGTTTTTTTTAAGCTGCAAAACTATTGGAGAAAAAATAAAAAGAAGAATTAAAAAAAATCTATATACTCAAATCCTCTCAGAGCGGAGATTCCGGAGCTTGCACCAGGCGCCTTTCCACTCGGTGGCGGATACCCCTTGGATTGCCCCGACAGTTTCCTTTGCATGATAAAAGAAGGTTCCAGCAAAGCCTTCCGGAGGGGCTAATTGGAGGTCACAGAAGGAACCTGCGAAATATTCAGATATCCTCCTTCTTTTCTCCTGATTGAAAAAGCAAGTGGCAAATCCAAATTGAAAACATTTTCTTCACCTTTTCAAATTTTAGGAGGAGCTATCCCATTATTTATACCCTCTTTTAAACCGCGAGTTGTTATTTTTGGCTATCTAAGCTTTCTGCCTTCAAGGTGGAACAAACCGGGATCAGGCTATTCACTCATGAAATACAACTTCATTACCATAGAAGGCAATATTGGTGCAGGGAAAACCACCCTCGCCCACCTGCTCAGCAAGCGGCTTAATGCAAGACTGATCCTGGAGCAGTTTGCAGACAATCCCTTTCTGCCCAAGTTTTATGAAAATCAGCAGCAATACGCTTTTCCCCTGGAACTATTCTTTATGGCTGAACGGTATAAACAACTTAAAGACCTGCTGCAGACCAAGGATCTATTCCAGAATATCACCATTTCAGATTACCTGTTTACCAAATGCCTTCTGTTTGCCAAGGTAAACCTGCCGGAACCGGAGTTCCAGCTTTACCAGAAATTGTTTGACATCATTAATCCCCAGCTGATCCAGCCGGATTTGCTGATTTTTCTGCACGCCCCGGTCAGCAAATTGAAAGAAAATATTAAAAAGCGCAACCGCCCGTATGAGCAGGGAATTGAGCCGGAGTACCTGGCTTCCCTGCAGGACACCTATTCTCAATATATTCGACAACATAATATAAAGACACTGTTTATCGACGCTACTTCAGCAGATTTTCTAGGAAATGAAGCGCATCTGGAGGCGGTAGTGGAGGCCCTGGACAGGGATTACGGAGAAGGACAGCACATCCTTCAATTGCCTTAAATTATTTTTGATGATCTCCCCACCTAAAAATAATCCCTTCGCCTCGGTGCGTATTGTAGAATTCAGGAACCTGCTTATGGGAAGGTTCATCTTCATTATGGGACTGAGGATGATGGCCACCCTGGTGGGTTGGTGGATTTACATCCTTACCAATGATCCTTTTGCCATTGGACTTATTGGGCTCTCAGAGGTGGTTCCGGCTGTCTCCCTGGCCCTGTATGCAGGCCACGTCATTGACCAGAGTGAAAAGAAATGGCTCCTGCTAAGAGGGGTGTTGCTTTATATTGTCGCTGCGGGTCTCCTCGCCTTCATCTCCGGGCACTATGTGGCTGCGCATTTCAGTCATCACTGGATTGCCATATTCATTTACAGTGTCATCTTTGGCACCGGGATCATCCGCGCCTTTACCGGGCCGGTGTTTGGCTCCATGATTGCCTATATCGTGCCACGGTCTCACCTTCAAAATGCGACTACCTGGAACCAGGGCACCTGGTTATCTGCCTCGGTGACCGGTCACGCACTGGGCGGATTTGCAATTGCAGGTTTTGGTATTACGGGTACCCTGGTCACCGTTTGTGTGCTAATCACCACATCTTTCTTCTTCATGGTACGTATTGAGAAGAAACCACCCGGAACCATCAAAGGCGCTGTGCGTACCTGGGAGAGCGTAAAGGAAGGCTTGCGTTTTGTCTATCATACCAAGGAATTATTGAGTGCAATCTCACTGGATCTTTTTGCGGTGCTCTTTGGAGGGGCAGTCGCCCTGATTCCTATTTATGCAAGGGATATCTTAAAGGTCGGACCTGAAGGTTTTGGTTTTCTCAATGGAGCTTCAGACCTGGGGTCCATCTTTATGGTCATCGCCCTGACCTTCTTTCCCCTGAGGAAGCACCAGGGGAAGACCCTGCTGATTGCAGTGGCAGGATTTGGGGCCTGCATCATTGTTTTTGGGATCTCCAAGCTCTTTGCCTTATCCTTCCTGGCACTGATGATCTCCGGGATGCTGGACGCCATCAGCGTGGTGGTGAGGGGGACCATCTCTCAATTGAAAACGCCGGATCATATGAGGGGAAGGGTAATGAGTGTAACATCCATGTTTGTGAATTCCAGTAACGAACTGGGGCAATTTGAAAGTGGCATGATGGCCAAATTGATGGGCACCATCACTTCGGTGGTCTTTGGAGGGTCAATGACCCTGATGGTGGTCTTTTATACGTGGATAAAATCACCGGCCTTAAGGAAAATGGAGTATTAAAGAAACTGAATTATTTATAAGACTACAGGATCAAAATATAAATAAGAGCCGAAAAAACTCAAAATAATAATTCCCAAAGGTTAGGTGAAAACTTAAATGATTAATAGAATCTCTCTAATAATAAGAAATTTTCAGGAGCTCTTATTACGGAATTACCATTGTTGGATGACTTTATTAAGAGCAATGTGATAAAGGAACGTCCGGAAAGAAAGGCTTCTTTTCAGGAAGGAACCTTAAGAAATTATCCCTACTGGGCCTTAAGAGAATTAATAATAAACTACCCCGCAGCAAGCTAACGGGGTATTTAACCCTGACTAGTGATTCAAAGTACAATACATAGTCGAGTTTTCAGGATGGTTTATGGCATCCCCGAGCGCGGCAATATTTTTGCTGG
>JAJXYG010000278.1 GCA_021780705.1 Bacteroidota bacterium | reverse complement strand
GTCATAACTGGAAAGGATACTGGAAGCTTCCGCAGTAGTCAGTACATAATAAGCCGGGACAATGTAATCGATAAGGTTGAAATCCACTTCCTCCACCGGGTGGCCCTGGGTACGAAGTTCGCCGGCCAGTCCCCGGATGGAGTCCCTGATCTCGGGATCCAGGCTGGGATGCTCCAGGGCATTCTTCAGTACGGCAATCCTGAACTTCCTGGAACTGGGACCCTTTGGGTACTCAGTTACCTTTTCCTGAAGGACCGTACTGTCATAGGGGTCCTTTCCATTGATCACCTCCAGTACCCTGGAGGCATCTGCAATATTTTGGGAGAAAATACCTATCTGGTCAAATGAGGATGCATAAGCGATCAGCCCGTGCCTTGAAAT
Organism: Bacteroidota bacterium; assembly: GCA_021780705.1. Taxonomy (GTDB): domain Bacteria; phylum Bacteroidota; class Bacteroidia; order Chitinophagales; family Chitinophagaceae; genus Ginsengibacter. The sequence goes on along the minus strand of JAJXYG010000278.1, from coordinate 7,026 downwards.
TCTGCCATAAGTGGGTTTAAGCCCGATGATCCCGCAGAAATCCGCAGGCTGCCTGACCGAGCCCCCCGTATCGCTGCCCAGGCTTACCATACAAAGGCCTGCCTGAACGGCCACGGCGGACCCTCCGGAAGAGCCCCCGGGGACCCTTTGGGCGCTGAGGGCATTGAGCACCCTGCCGTAGGCGGAATTTTCATTGGTGCTGCCCATGGCAAATTCATCACAGTTACAACTGCCGATAATGATGGCCTCTTCCTGCAGCATTTGCTCTACTGCCGTGGCGCTAAAAACCGAGACAAAATCCTTCAGGATCCGGGAAGCCGCGCTCACCTTATGGTCCCGGTAGCAGATCACGTCCTTGATGGCTACCACTACCCCATGAAGTTTGCCTGTGGCCTCCCCCCTGGACCGTTTGGCGTCCAGGTCACGGGCCCGTGCCATACTCTCCTCGGAAAACACTTCCACAAATGCATTCAGGTGGGCATGAGTCCTGATTTGTTCCAGGTAGTGGGCTACCGTCCGGCTGCACCCGTCCGGGGTATGGGACAGGTACTGGTGGTAAGCTTCTATGGATGAAAAATCTGGCAAAATACGCGTATGGTTCATGTTCAATTAGGCAACCCCTCCGGCTATCCCCACTCCTCTTCTTCTTCGATCTTTTTTTGTTTCTCTACCTTGACGCAGAGCAGGATGCTGATTTCATATAACAGCATCAGCGGGATGGTACAGATGATCTGGCTGAGCATATCCGGAGGGGTAATGATCCCGGACAGGACCAGCATGATGATGATGGCATATTTACGTCCCTTGCGCAGGAATTGGGCGCTGACCACCCCTATTTTGGCCAGGAAAAACATCACCAGGGGTAACTGGAAGGCCAGTCCTGCTCCCAGGATCAGGGGGATCAGGGTATTGAAGTAACTGGTAATGGTCCAGATATTTTCAATACCGTTGGCTAGCGTAAAATTGGCAAAAAAGTGGATGGTATAGGGGGCTATGACAAAATACCCGAACAGTACTCCTATAAAGAACAGCAGGGATACCCAAAAGATCACTCCCCGGGTATTGCGCAATTCTTTTTTGGTAAGGGCCGGTTTGGTGAACTTCCAGAATTGCCAGAACACATAGGGGAAGGCCAGGATGAAGCCACCGATCAGGATGATATTGAAGTATACCCCAAACTGCCCGCCGACGGCCGTGCTCTGCATCCTGACATTGATATGGGTCATGCAGAGCCGGTCTCCCAGTCCAAGGGATTCACTGATATGGCAAAGCACCCCATAGGTAGGAAAGGTGGTATGGGTGGGGCCCATCAGAATTTTTCCTACAATAAAATCATTGTAAATGGCCATGATCACCCCACCGATGGCTACTGCAACGGCAGATTTGAAAAGATGACCTCTGAGCACGTCGAGATGTTCTATAAAAGACATTTCCGCCCTTGAATTATCCTGCCCGTTTCTCTTAAATAGATTCATGTATATGGTGACTCCTGGAAGTTAGGGGATAAAAGTAAAACAATGATTTTACTTCCCAATAGCTTTGTTTTATCAAAAAATAATTGGCCCGAAAATAAAAAAACCCACAAAAAATTGCGGGTAATTTTTTTAAATAATTGAAAACCGGATTGATTATTTTTTATGCGGTCTTGTTTTCTCTGATGGCCGGCAGCGGGGTGCTGGAACTGCTGGAAACTGAAGAGCTCGTACTGGAGATCTTTGGTTGATCCGTACTATTAATGTGGTCTTCAATTTCTTTGGCCACGTTGTCCTTGGCGTCCTTGAATTCCCTGATTCCCTTGCCCAGTCCTCTCATCAGTTCAGGTATCTTCTTGCCTCCAAAAAGAAGCAGCAGTACCAGTGCTATCAGAATTATATGCGGGCCGCTGAATAAATCTCCCATGGTGTAATTTTTTGACAATCCCAAAGATATACTAAAAAGCAATCAGTAAAAAATTATCGCAAAATTTAGTAACCTTTTTGCTTTTGGGACCCGGGGGTCCCCCGGGCTCCCTGAAAAGGCCTATCTGCCGATATAGCGGCCGCATTTGGCCCTGCCGTGTGCCGCTTCATAAGGAGAAATCGCACGGGCGCAGGAGTAAAGTACTATGGAGGAAAGAATGGCTAAAACAATGAGGTTGCGTTTCATAGATTGGTTTTTGGATCGTTGAATGGCACCCGGGTGCCTGGACATGCAATAATAAAAAACAAAAACCCGGAAAACAATAGCGTCCGGGTTTTTTTTAGATTTTTATGAAAAATTATTTTACTCGCTTTTCGCTGATCCTTGCGCTCTTGCCACTGCGTTCACGCAGGTAATAGAGCTTGGAACGGCGCACCTTACCCACTTTATGCAGTTTGATGCTGTCAATATTGGGGGAATACAGCGGGAAAAGCCGCTCAACTCCGATTCCGTCACTGATTTTACGAACCGTAAAGGTGGCGGTGCCTCCCTGGCCCTGCCTTTTGATCACGTCTCCTTTAAAACTCTGGATACGTTCCTTATTGCCTTCCTGTATCTTATAGTTGACAGTAACATTGTCCCCCGGTTTGAAATTCGGAAATTCTTTTTTCTGCAATAACTGGTCGTGAACAAATGCAGCTGCGTTCATGATTGTAAAATTTTAGGAGTGCAAAGGTAGTCGATTTTTTTTATTTATGAAGGAGGATTTGATAATTTTTGAGGATTATTCTGCAAATCCGTCCCGCTGCCTATCTGGCCACATTCACCGCCCTTTTCTCCCGGATGACAGTCACCTTGATCTGACCGGGATAGGTCATCTCGGTCTGTATCTTCTGGGCGATTTCAAAACTGAGCCGGTCGCTGTCCCCGTCACTGACTTTTTCCGCTTCCACGATTACCCGGAGTTCGCGGCCTGCCTGGATGGCGTAGGCCTTTTCCACCCCTTCATAGGTAAGGGCCAGGTTCTCAAGGTCCTTGATCCGCTGCAGGTATTGCTGCATGATTTCTCGACGGGCACCCGGACGGGCACCGCTCATGGAGTCGCAGGCCTGGATCACCGGTGAAATGACGTATTGCATTTCCACTTCGTCGTGGTGGGCTCCGATGGCATTGCATACCGCCGGATTTTCCCCGTATTTTTCAGCCAGTTTCATCCCCAGCAGGGCGTGGCTCAGTTCGGTTTCATCATCAGGTACCTTGCCGATGTCATGAAGCAGCCCTGCCCTCTTGGCCAGTTTCACATTCATACCCAGTTCGGCGGCCATAACCCCGCAGAGGTTGGCTACTTCCCGGCTGTGCATCAGCAGGTTCTGCCCGTAGGAAGAACGAAAACGCATCTTGCCCACGATCCGCACCAGTTCCTTGTGCAGCCCGTGAATCCCCAGTTCAATGACTGTCCTTTCCCCGATTTCCATGATCTGCTCTTCCAGCTGCCGGCGGGTCTTTTCCACGATTTCTTCAATCCGGGCCGGATGAATTCTTCCGTCGGCTACCAGTCTTTGCAGCGACAACCTGGCCACCTCCCTTCTCAAGGGATCAAAAGAGGAAAGTATGATGGCTTCCGGGGTATCATCCACGATGAGGTCCACCCCGGTGGCGGCTTCAATGGCCCGGATGTTGCGTCCTTCCCGGCCGATAATGGATCCCTTGATTTCATCACTTTCCAGGTTAAATACGGTGATCGCATTTTCAATGGCCTGTTCGGCCGCGGTCCGCTGAATGGTCTGTATGATAATTTTTCGGGCTTCCTTATTGGCTCTGAGACGGGCATCATCCAGGATCTCCTGCTGGATGATCAGTGCCTGGGAATTGGCTTCGCTTTTCAGCGATTCAATAAGCTGGGTTTTTGCCTGCTCGGCAGAGAGTTCGGCCACCTTTTCCAGGCGGCGGATATGTTCTTCCTGGTGCTTTTCCAGTTCAGTGCGTTTGATATTGACCACTTCAATCTGGCGGTTCAGGGCTTCCTTGATGGCCTGGTTCTCCTTGATGATCCGCTCCACATGCTGGTCCTTCTGGTTGATGGACTGTTCCTTTTGCTTAATCCGGTTTTCCGCCTCATTCAACTTCTGGTTGCGCTGATAGACTTCCTTGTCATACTCTCCCTTAAGCTGTACAAATTTCTCTTTGGCCTCCAGTTGTTTTTCCTTCTTGATCGTTTCTGCCTGGATCTGGGCGTCGGAGATGATCTTTTGTGCCTGAAGCTCAGCGGCTTCTATTTGCTTTTGGTTGTTTTTGGCAAATAACAGTTTACCCAGGATGACGCCCACTACTAAAGCGACTGCACCAATTATTATTGGGAATAGATTTTCCATTGTTTTTTAATGATTTAAATCGGTTCATGATCTATAATCCACTTGCAAGCAATCTTTCTCTTACAAAATTTGGTAATAGACGAAGGTATATAAATAATATGGATAAATCAGTTTCGGTTTCCATTTAAATAATGCTAAAATTCAGCGCAATGGGGTTTTGGAGGGTCCGGTAATCTGGCTTTCCGGGGGTTCAGGGCAGGAATGGATCGATCTGGGACTCCATTTTTCGCAATTTCTCCAGCAGGGCTTCCTGGGAGACGGGATCCAACGAAGGGTCGTCCACGGGCTGGGTGGCATACCAGATCAGGACCATGGAAATATAGTCCTGCATGTCCTTGCCGGCAAACTGGGTCCTGAATTCCAGGATCTTGTCGTGGATCCGTTTCAGGGATTTACGGACCGCCTCCTCGTCGGAGGGCAGGATCTTGATCCGGTAGGAGCGGTCCCCAATGGTGATATTGACGGGAATGAGTTCGCTTGCCATTTCAGGTATTTAATATCGCGATACATTGATCGAGATCTTTGATAAATCGGTTGATCCTCTTTTCAAAATCCGCCTTCTCGGGCCCGGAGAGCTTTTCAGTGGAAGCCTTCAGGACGGAGAGCTGCAGCTCCAGGGTCTGGATCCGCTCCTCCCCCGCACGACGGGCTTCCTTCAGGGTGTGCAGCTCCGCTGAAAGGAGTGCATTTTCCTTCTGCAGGGCGCCCATCCGCTTTAATAAGGTCTGCAATTTGGCTTGCAGGGAGTTCAAATGTCCTTCCAGGGTCTCCATATACTAATTGTTTCCCCGGATCTCGGCTTCGAGATCCTTTTCAAGGGTTTTTATGATCTTTTGCATCATCTGGTCGGTCTCTTCATCGGTCAGGGTCTTCCCGGGGTCCTGGAAAGTGAAGCTCATGGCCAGCGATTTGCGGCCTGCCCCGATTTTTTCACTTTCAAAGACATCGAAGAGCTGGTATCCCGCCAGCCTGCGCATACCCAGGGCGTCCACCGATTCTTCTATTTGCCGGTAGGCCACTTTCTGATCGACCACGATGGCCAGGTCGCGCTGCACGGCAGGAAATTTCTGGACTTCGGCAAAGGAAATCCTGCCGGGATTCAGTCCGCGGTCCTTGAGTTTCTGCCAGTGGATCTCCAGGTAGTATACCGGCTGGCGGATGGAAAACCGCTCCAGTACCTCCCGGGCGATCCTGCCCCCTTCGGCCACCACCTCTCCGCCGGCAAGGGTGAAGCTGAAGTGCTCGCCCAGTTGGGGATGCGCGGAGGTTTGGAAAGCCTCCTGCGCTCCGGCAAGGGAAAGCAGGGTCGTACATACCCCCTTGACAAAGAATATGTCTACCTTCTCCGGCCGGCTGTTCCAGCCTCCGGGTCTGCGGTTCCCGCAGAAAAACAGGGAGAGGGCCTCAGATTCCCGGTATTTGCCCTTTGCGGTGGTCGAATAGGTCTTCCCAAATTCAAAAAACAGCAACTGTTCGTTTTTCCGGTTCAGATTATAGGCTACCGTTTCCAGACCGGTCGGCATCAGGGAAGGCCTCATGACATTAAGTCCCTCGCTAAGGCTGTTGATGATGGTGACCACTTCGTCCTTCCCGGGGCCTTCGAAATAATTGCCATTGGTAATGGAATTGGTAAAGATCTCCGAAAAGCCGTTTCCGGTCAGCCACTGGGCTACCCGTTCGCGAAGGGCTGCCTCGACTCCGGCCGGTTCCACGGCAGGCGCCATCCGGATCGTCGAGGGAATCTCAATATTATCCAGCCCGTCAATTCTCATGATCTCCTCAATGATATCGGCAGGAAGGCTGATGTCAGGATTGCTGAAGGGAACGGCGACCCGGATTTCATCGAGACCTTCCTTGACGATGGAAAAATTAAGGCTTTTCAGGATGTTTTTCACCGCATCCTGGTGGTAATTTTTTCCACTGATTTTTTTCAAATAATGGTTGGACAGGGTTACCTCCGTTTGTGTCCGCGGTTCAGGGTAGACATCCACCACCCGGGAGGAGATTTCTCCGCCGCAGAGTTCCTGGATGAGCAGGGCTGCCCTTTTGAGTACCGACACGGTACCCCCGATATCCACTCCTTTTTCAAACCGGATGGCGGCCTCCGTCCTCAGGTGATGACGGAAGGAGGCTTTGCGGATCAGTACCGGGTTGAACCAGGCACTTTCCAGGAAGATCCGGGTGGTAGTTTCACTCACCCCGCTATCCAACCCTCCGAATACCCCGCCAAAACACAGGGGATGGCCCTGCTGGTCACAGATCATGATCTCTTCGCCGTTCAGGGTACGCGATTTCCCGTCCAGGGTGACAAAGGGGGTTCCTTGAGGAAGGGTGCGTACGACAATCCCGTTTCCCCGGATCTTGTCTGCGTCAAAAGAATGCAGCGGCTGACCCGTTTCATGGAGAATAAAATTGGTGACATCCACAATATTGCTGATCGGCCGGATGCCGATACTCTTGAGTCTGTGTTGAAGCCAAAGCGGGGAAGGCGCAATTTTGATACCCGAAATCAACACCCCGGAATAGCGGGCGCAGAGTCCGGGGTTTTCTACCTGGACGGCGATATTACCGGGTGCGCCGCCTGCCTGGAATTTATGGGCCAGCGGGGAAACCACCCTGATTTCTTTTTTAAGGTGGTGGGACAGGTAGGCACATACATCCTTGGCTACTCCCAGGTGACTCATGGCATCCATACGGTTAGGAGTAAGGCCTATTTCAAAAATCCAGTCCCGGTAGGGTTTGAAATACCCGGATG
>JAJXYG010000323.1 GCA_021780705.1 Bacteroidota bacterium | reverse complement strand
GTGAATGGATTTTAAAGTGCAATCATGACAGGATCCAGCATTTTATGGTCCGAATCATGATTGATAAGCATAAAAAAGACCTGATCGATCCTTTCTATAATTTCCGTGGGTGCCATTACAGGTTTTTATATGAAAGTACCCTTTCAGGATAACCTAATGGTTAAGAAATCCTGAACAGATTGTAAACATTAGAAGCAGATTCAAAAAAAAAGGTTGGGTGAAATAAGGACCTTTCTTTACCTATTAAACCGGCAGAGTAACTATGGGGTTCCTTTGGGAATAATCCATGCTGGGTTATGGTTTAGGCAACTTGTCCAAAAGCGGGATCCTGTGAAATAATTGGAAAGCATCAGGTCGAAATGAGTGCCTTGAGTGCAGGTTCTTTATATAATAACTGTTGCAGAAGGGTAATTTGGTTGCGGGTCCTCAGCAGATTTTGATCCTTATAGGTAATTTTATAATACGAGTCCCCGTTCAGGTAATCCGTAAGAAACCTGAGGGCCTGCATATATATCATAAATTTACCTGAATAAAGGAAGAACTCCTTTTCTTCCTGGCTCAAAAGGTCTTCCATCGCCCCAATATACCCTTTCCATACCGCCAGGAAAAATTCCTCGCGGATGACAATTTTGGAGAGATCTCCTTCTTCTTCTGAAACAGGGGACAGGTAGGTACGTATCATGTCTCCTACATAGCTGATAAAGTATCCAGGCATGACAGTGTCCAGGTCGATCACGCAGAGCCCCTTCCCGCGACTATTGAAAAGCACATTGCTGATTTTTGTATCATGATGGGTGACCCTTACTTGGAAGGCTGGATTGGCCTTTATGGATTCGTATATATCTACAATACTTCTTTGAGAAACCATATAATCTATCAGATCCTTGCTTTCCCGTATCCTTTCGGGGACCCCGCTGGCAAGCGCCTGACTGAATTGCTGGTAACGCAAGGTAAGGTTATGAAAATCCTCCAGGGTGATCTTCAGCGTATCCACTGGAAACCCCTGACAGTGGAAGGTAAACAGACCGAACTGGCGCGCCGCCTCAAAAGCCTGCTGGGGGGATTGCAATACATCCAGGGTACGGGAGTCTGTAACATACGGAAACAAACGATAATACCCTTCCTGCTCATGGATCATTTCATTTCCATTCCGGTCCGGGACTGGTCTCACAAAAAAGTATCGCGGATGGTGCCTGGTGAGATAGGTGCCAATATTTTTTATGTTGTAGGCGATTGATTCGGGGGATTTGAATATATGGGTATTGATCTTTTGAAGGATATATTCGCCCTGGCTTCGGGATACTTTCCAGGTATGGTTGATCAATCCTTTTTCAAGCGGAAGGATTTGTAATTGTTCACCTGGTAAATCGTAATGCTGTATTATTTCTTGGAGGAGTTCTTCAGTTGCAGGCATCGAATGTCAATTTAGAGTCACTGGAATTAGGACCGTGGTCAAGCGGGTTATCAGGATTCCTCGCCACTTTCATCTTTGCTGAACCACATCATAAAAATCCCAAAAATCAGGAAGGTAATGGAGGTATACAGATTTAGTTTAGTGGCCTCCCGGGCAGAAAAAAATCGTCCAATCAGCAGGATCAGGGATACGATGATGAAAAACAGCCCGATTACAAAGCCTAAATTGTTGAATTTCTTGTACATAGTCCCTTAGGTTTAAAAGAAGATCAGGTTTAGGATAATGGTGACCACTATGAGAATCATTCCAAGGGGAACCACCCTTCGATACCACTTTTGTTGGGTGTAACTCGGTTTATCAGTAAGGGAATATACCAGCCCTCTTAATTCTGAACTATGTTTGGGTTTGGTTACCAGGCTGACTGCAATGGTAGTGAAAAAATTGGTGATCCAGGATACCGATGCCACAATAAATGCCTGGCCCATCCCGCTGCTTATGGGATATAGCGGATAGATCCAGCCTCCTTTCCCTTCAGCTATCGTAAGCCCGTGGGTAAGGGTTGCTGCCAGGGTACCCGCCAATAATCCCCAAAAGGCACCATGGCCGGTAGTCCTTTTCCAAAACATACCCAGCAGAAAGGTGGCGAAAAGGGGGCCGTTTACAAAGCTGAAAACCAGCTGTAAAAAATCATTAATATTGTTGAAACTTTTCGCGATGTATGCCGTCGCAATTGAAAACAGGATTCCTGCGATCGTGATGAATTTGCCCACCATCAGGTAATGTCGGTCAGACCGACTTTTCACAAAATAAGACTGGTATATGTCGTAAGTAAATACGGAATTGAAGGCCGTCACATTTCCGGCCATCCCGCTCATAAAGGAAGCAATGAGTGCGGTGATACCCACTCCGAGCAACCCGGTCGGATAATAGTGGGAGATCAGGGCCGGAAGGGTCATCGTATAGTCCAGGCCCCCGTTAGGATCATTCGGGATTCTGAATCCCTTGGAAGCCAGGGCTGGTTGCATCAGGGCAATAGCGATGACCCCGGGGAGGACTACAATCAGGGGCATCAGCATTTTCGGGATGGCAGCAATCAGGGGAGTGCGCTGCGCCGCATTCATATTTTTTGCCATCATGGCTCTTTGAACGACCAGGAAGTCCGTACACCAATATCCGAAGGACATGACAAAGCCCAGCCCGAAAATCAGGGACATGAAATCAATTCCCATTGGATTGGATTGGGCATTTCCCATATATTTCCAGGCATGGGTCATTTCCGGTTGTAATAGTAATTTAATATGGGACCATCCTCCCGCATCGTGGAGGGCTACGATGACCAGGGGGGAAAGCCCCAGGACTATAAGGAAGAATTGCAGGACTTCATTGTAGACGGCACTGGTAAGCCCTCCCAAAAAGGTATATACCATGACAATTCCTGCAGCGAGCCATATGGAGAGATCAAAATTCCATTTTAGGATGGCTTCCAGGAGTTTGGCCAGTGCATAAAGTGAGATTCCGGAGGAGAAAACAGTCATCACCGCGAAAGTAATCGCATTTAACCCCCGTGTTTTTTCGTCAAACCTGAGTGACAAATATTCGGGTACGCTCCGGGCCCTGCTGCCATAATAAAAGGGCATCATGAACACCCCCAGAAAAACCATGGCAAAAATCGCCCCCATCCAGTAGAAATGAACCGTCATGATTCCGTATTTAGCGCCGGAGGCTACCATTCCAAGCACCTCCTGGGCACCCAGGTTGGCAGAAATAAATGCCAGACTCGTGATCCACAGGGGGATATTCCTTTTGCTGATCAGAAAATCATTGCTGGATTTAATCCGTTTCTTTATGATGAACCCCACGGCAATGACAAAAAGGAAATAGGTAATTATGATCAGATAATCCGTTACATGGAGATTCATAAGCAACCGTCTTGGTGTGAAGATTGCTAATTTCACGAGAATTTATCATTAAAAAAAATTATCTTAGCTGGGACATTAAAAATAAAATGATTGCTATGGATAAGGAAAAAACCTCTTTGCCCCCTCAGGAAATTAATCCCCTAATCAGCCTGGATGAATGGGAGGATGATGTGTTGAAGCGGTATCCGGATTCCGCCAGCGAAAATGCGGAAAAATCGAAGGATGCCTTTCGTAATTATGAGACCCCGGTTAGGGATACGGTAAAGGAGTTTTACAGGCTTAATCACAGCTACCAGACATATGAATTTGTCCAGGGAAAAAAGCAGGATTTTCTCCAGTTTAACAGAAAGCGGATGCCTGTTTGGGAAGCCTTTGATTTTTTAAACCAGCTGGTTGATGACTCAGATCCGGACACGGATCTGGATCAATTGCAACACCTGCTTCAGACTTCCGAAGCTATCAGAAGGGACGGCCATCCTGATTGGATGATTTTAACTGGTCTCATGCACGACATGGGTAAGGTGTTGTGCCTGTTCGGAGAACCCCAGTGGGCGGTAGTGGGGGACACTTTTCCCGTAGGATGTGCGTATTCTGACAAAGTCGTCTATCCTGAATTCTTTATAAACAATCCTGATTTCAGTAATGATGCCTACAATTCAAAATTCGGTGTGTACCAGCAGGGGTGTGGCTTGCGTAATATCCATATGTCCTGGGGCCATGATGAATATGTATATCACATGATGAAAGATTACCTTCCCGAAGAAGGGTTGTATATGTTGAGATACCATTCATTTTATGCCTGGCATAGGGAAGGGGAGTATTCTTACCTCATGGATGACCATGATCGGGAAATGCTTAAATGGGTACAACTTTTTAATCCTTATGACCTGTATTCTAAATGCCCCAATCCTCCGAATATTAAGGAATTAAGACCCTATTATGAGAGCTTAATCCGGAAATACCTGCCTGAGGAGCTGGCATTTTGATCTCAAATCCCGATGATTGGGCAATCCAGCAAATTGAATTTTAGAACTTAAATACATTAAAAAGGGCTCCTTTCAGAAGAAGGAGCCCTTTTTGGCAGGAAAGAGTTACGATTATTGCTTCAGCAATTTGCTGTTATAATCAATTTCACTGTTTTTTAAACTGATGAAGTACAACCCGGGAGACATCTGCGGAAGATTGTCCAATTGCACGGTATTGTTACCCTGGGAGACCATAATAGTTTTATTTACGATCACCTGACCAAAGGTATTGATCAACCTCAAGGTAGCCGGTCCGGCCTGATTGGCACCAAAAGATATACTAATATGATCTGAGAAAGGGTTCGGGTAAATCGCTAGGGTAGCGTTCTCTCCAAGTGCCAGTTTTACAATGGCAGAATAGGTAAATCTGCCATCTATGTCCACCTGCTTTAATCGGTAGAAGACATATTCTCCGTTGCTGGGACTGGCATCTTCATAAAGGTAATTGGTAGGAACTGCTGAATTTCCCGCGCTTTTGACGGTGCCTGCATAACTAAAATGTTGTCCGTCGGCGCTCTTTTCAATTTCAAAATGATCGCTGCTAATTTCCTGGCTGGTCTGCCAGGACAGGGTCGCCACCCCGTCACGGTATTTTCCGCTGAACGAGGAAAGGGTGATCGGTGTTAATCCGCAGGCATTGGTCAATACCGTATAATCATTGAAGTATGTGCATACCGGATTGGACAAGCCTTCCTGGGAAGAGGCGACTACCAGTCTGTATTTATTACCGGTCATGTTTGAGGTCAGATTTTGCAGGGTGAGCGGCAGCACCATACTGTCACCTGCATAGGTTCCTTGCTGTGGACCGCCCAAGGTATCGGTATACGTATTTCCTCCGTCCTTGCTGACCTCCCATTGATACCAGGTATTGGTGTGTGTAATGTCGGTGACGGTGTATTTTACTGTGACCGAACTGCCTTCGCAGGCATTACTGGGGCCATTGACTGCCACATCGGATTTAACCACATTGAAAGAGATATCATCCAGTCCCAGGTCGTTTCCATTGGCAACTGAAGTTGCATTGACCACCTGAAGATCCACCGAGGTGGTGGTGTCTGACGGAGTGAAGGTGCCACCAACCTTTATCCAGGTGGGAGTGGCGGTATAAGGTATGGGTCCCGAGGAGCCCACCACGGTCGTATCCTTGCCCGAAATTACCTTGAAGGAAATATTGGGACGGGAAGTGTCGGTGGCATAGGGACTGGAAGCAGGCAGAATATTCAGCACATAAGCTGAAAACTCATATTGAGTTCCCGGACAAACCGGAATGGATTTGATCTGGTAAAATATGGGACTTTTTGTGGTGTTAGGTGCACCATTTACCGCCATGAAGTACCCTCCATCACCCGTATGATCCTGCCCTCGCCAGTCGCCCTTGATACAATTGCCTCCATTGAGGTCGCCCACGTTCTTGATAATGGTGTAGGTGAACTCAGGCTGGAGTCCTCCACTCTTGTACACGTAATTGTATCCTGAGCAGGGGAGGGAGGAGCCCACCGCATTGCAACCATTTAATGCATTCCCTATATTACCTTCCGGATTGTAGGTTTGGGTTCCCTGCACAGTACAACTGGTGGCTTTTGTATTTACTGTGATGAACGGGGCACTGAAGGTTCCCTTGGCTCCCAGTAAATTGGGTCCAGTGCTTTGCCCCTGCGAAACCGGTCCGCAAGCCAGAAGCGTAACTATTACAGGGAAAAAGTAAAACTTTTTCATTCTTTTGCAGTTTAAAATTCAATACGAAGTTTAATGTATGCGGAATTGCAAAAGATTTGGATTACCACTCTTTCCTGATAGGTATGTATTGGAGAAATTACAGTTCAGTCAAGCCAAATAGGGATTAGCCTGATTGTTGTTTTCCTGAAGTATAAAGGATTGGGGGTGTAAGGAGAATACGTGTAGATATGAATACAAAGCTATAAATTGTTTTTGGAGATTCAAATAGAAACGCCCAAATAATTGCCGGAAATTTTCTAATCCAGAATTGTGGTTTTGTAAAAAATTGATATTCAGAGAATATCAATCAATCCTGTAATTAAGGAACTCAATTTTTTATCAGCGGAACGAGCAATTTCAATGATTTCTTCGATGTTTACCGGCTTGAGATGGTCTGGATCACAAAGGTCGGTAACCACACTAATGGCTGCACATTTTACCCCTACGTGGTGGGCTACAAGCACTTCGGGTACGGTACTCATTCCCACGAGATCAGCGCCTATAGATCTCAAATACCGGTACTCTGCCCGGGTCTCAAGATTGGGACCGGGGACTTCTGCGTAAACACCCTGTTTCACAGGAATTTGGATCCGGGTCCCCACAGTTTCGATCAGGGCCATCAGGGTCGGGTCATATGGCGCGCTCATATCAATAAACCGGTTTCCCCACTCCGGTCCATTGAGTCCCCTGAGGGGATTTTCCGGAAGCAGATTGATGTGGTCCTGGATGGCAACGAGGTCTCCTTTCTGATATTGCGGTGATATTCCGCCGGCTGCATTGCTCAATAATAAAGTGTGTACCCCCAATTCGGCCATTACGCGTACCGGAAAGGTGATTTGTTGCATCGAATATCCTTCATAGTAATGGAATCTTCCCTGCATGGCAACTACCCTTTTGGAACCGATATGCCCATAGATTAGTACCCCCTTATGGGATTCCACTGTGGATTCAGGGAAATCGGGTATGTCGCTATATGCTACCTTAAGAGGGTCTTTGATGGACCCGGTCAAGTCATTGAGTCCTGTGCCCAGGACAATCCCGACTTCAGGTTTCAAAAATCCCTTTTTCTTTAGAAATTCGGCTGTATGGCGGATTTTAGAAAACATGTCATTCATAAAAATGCATTGAGGGGCTTAAAGATAATGAGGCCTGTGCGAAAATAGGTATCCTTTTAAATAAATGGATTAATGGGTAATATTACCGTTTCTTTTAAATTCCGGCAGTTGATTAGTTTGTAATTTTGAGATAGGCCTGGTCGGTTAAGGACTGGGGCCTTTCTCAAATATTGTCGATTTGAACAGCACCGAAGTTTCACCTGTCGAATTATCCAGAGATATCCTCTTTGCTCTAAGGGAAGGAAGAGATACAGG